>JAGOBQ010000156.1 GCA_017999215.1 Thermoanaerobaculia bacterium | reverse complement strand
GTTCAGGGCCGGGCCTCTTCGAGGACTCGCTCGAGCGCGAGCGGAATCTCGGAGACATTCTCGCCGAGCTCGAGCTCCCAGCTGGGGAGGTGCCGGAGGAGGCTCCCGATCCTCGCGAGCGTGTGCCGGCCGGTTCCGGGCAGCTGGAAGATCGTGCTCGGCGCGAGCGCGGCGAGGAGCGCCGCGCCGCCCACCCGGCGCGCCCGCGTCGGTCCGCGACCGACGACTCGCGGCGCCACCGCTCCCCGGAGGGGAAAGCCGGCCGAAACGGACCCGGCCCAGCGGGGACAGAGGAGGATCATCGGCTTCTCCCCCGGAGCGCCGGGGTTCACGACGCCGTCCGAGAGGTGGGGGAAGCGCTGCAGCTGGTGGGGCTCGAGCTTGGCGGAGCTGTAGAGCGAGTGGACCCGGGGCTCCGGCCCGCCCGTAGCGAGCACGTAGTCGTCCCCCGCGACGCCGAGAGGGGAGCCGAGGCACGCGAGCGCGGTCGTCGATTTCCCGGCTCCGCTCCGACCCACCACGAGGAGGCCGCCGTCGGCCCTCCCGACCGCAGCCGCGTGGACGAACTGGGCCCCGAGCTCGAAGAACGCGAGGTGCAGAAAGGAGCGGAGCGGAGCGGCGACCTCGTTGGACGGGACGTCCGCGGCCGACGCGACCCAGACGACGGCGCGTCGGCGGGAGTCGTCGAGGACCGTCAGTATTCCCACGCCGGGCTGCCAGACGTGTCGGTCTTCGTCCCCGGACGACCCGGGGGAGGGGAGCTCGACTCCGGTCGAGGCGGAATCCCAGGCGAAGACCTCGAGGCCGGCCGGTTTCCCCGGCGCCGCGACGAGGTGCGCGAGCGCGGGCGAAAGGACGGGGAGCATCGCGGGGCCGGCGGTCCGAAGGACGAGCCTCTGGCCGCCGATGACGAACGCGCGCACTTCCTCGCCTCCCGCGGCCCGCGCGGCGCAGCGGAAGGCGTCCGTCATCCGCTCGAAGGTCGTCCCTGGAAGGGAAGCGGGCGGCGTCGCCGCGCGTTTCGTCATGCAGGCTCGTCCCCCGGGTCGGGCTTTCGCGCCGGCCAGCCGGACTCCTCGACCTCGTGGATCGGGTCGAGAAGGAGGAGGTCCTGGATGTCGTCGAACCGGGAAAGAGTCGGCTCGGTGAGGCTGGTCGAGACCTTCGGAAAGGGCGCGGGCGCGGGCGCGGCCTGGGATCCGGGGACGGAAACGACGAGTCGCTCGGCCGCGAGGCGGGCGAAGAACGGCGTCAGGGTCGCTTCCACCTCGGGAGCGCTCTTCCCGTAGGCGGCCCCGATTCCCTCGACGATCGCCGTGGCCGTCGAGCCGCCCGCCGCTATGGCGTCCCAGATGCTCGAGGCGATCGGGTCGAGGCTGTAGTACGTGCCCGTCTCGAGATCGATGATGACGGCCTCGCCGTCCAGGATCTCGGAGATGATCTGGGGGGATCGGACAGCCAGCACGGAATCCATGACGTCGACAGCCTCCGCAGCGGGACATTCTCGGACGGTTTCGGCGCCTTCGCCACGCCCGACTCATCCCGGAATTGCCGGCGGAGTCTAGCGGTCCGCGGGGCCACCGGGACCCCTCCCGAGGCGCCGGTCGAAGAAGCGGTGTCGATCATCACCGGATTTCCGGGTAGAGTGCGCGCCGCGTGTCCAACCACGAGCTGTCGATCGTCTTCTTCCTCGCCCTCGCGGCGATCCTCCTCGCCTGCCGTCTCGTCGGGTACCTCGCCCGCTACGTGGGCCAGCCGCAGGTCGTCGGCGAGATGATCGCCGGCGTCCTCCTCGGTCCCTCGCTCCTCGGCTGGATCGCCCCGCAGGCCCAGGCCGCGCTCTTCCCGAAGGCCGCGATGCCGGTCCTCTACGTCGTCGCTCAGATCGGCCTCGTCCTCTACATGTTCCTCGTCGGGCTCGACTTCGACGTGGAGCTCCTCAGGAAGCGGGCCCGGAGCGCCGTGACCGTCTCGTGGGCCGGCATCCTCACTCCGTTCGCTCTCGGGGCGCTGATCGCGTGGGCGATCCACGGCGACACGGCGCTCTTCGCCGAGAAGGTCTCCGTCGGCGAGGCCGCGCTCTTCATGGGCGCGGCGATGTCGATCACCGCGTTCCCGATGCTCGCCCGGATCATCTACGAGCGTGGCCTGTCGGGGACCTCGATGGGGACGCTCGCGCTCGCGGCCGGCTCGGCCGACGACGCGGCCGCGTGGTGCATCCTCGCCGTCGTCCTCGCGAGCTTCTCGGGGCAGGCGTCGATCGCCGTCTGGGCGATCGGCGGCGGCCTCGCGTTCGGCCTCTTCGCGTTCTTCGTCCTCAAGCCGCTCCTGGCCCGTGCGGGGGCGTGGGTCGAACGGAAGCAGGCGTACGACAGCTTCGCGCTCCCCGGCGCGCTGACGCTCCTCGCCGGGGCCGCCTGGTACACCGACATGGTCGGCATCTACGCCGTCTTCGGCGCGTTCGTCCTCGGCGCCGCGATGCCGCGTGGCGAGATCGCGAAGCGGATCGAGAAGCAGGTCCAGCCCCTCACGGTGAACCTCCTCCTGCCGCTCTTCTTCGTCTACTCGGGCCTCAACACGCGGATCGGCCTCGTGAACTCCTGGGCGCTCTGGGGCCTCGCGCTCCTCGTCCTCCTCGCCGCGACGCTCGGCAAGGGGGGCGCCTGCTACGCGGCGGCGCGCCTCGGCGGCGAGCCGCACAGGGAAGCGGTCGGGATCGGCGCGCTCATGAACGCCCGCGGCCTGATGGAGCTGATCATCCTGAACATCGGCCTGGAGCGCGGAGTCATCACGCCGACGCTCTTCTCGATCATGGTCCTGATGGCGATCGTCACGACGCTGACCGCCCTTCCCGTCTTCAACCTCGCGTTCGGGAAGAAGGTCGTCGGCGAAGAGGCCGTCGCGGCGCCCGCGATCGCGCCCGGTCCCCTCCTCGACGACTGACGCCGAGTCGGCGCGCCGCGAGCCACCAGTCAGCCGAGGAGCGTCCGGAAGCGCTCTCCCTCCTCGGCGAGGATCGATTCGGCGGACCGCACCCCGGCGTCCTGAGCCTCCTCGAAGAGCGGGAGCCCGGAGGCGTCGGCGTGGGCGAAGCGGACGCGTCCGACGGGCCGCTCCAGGGCCTCCCGGTCGGGGTGCCAGACGAAGCCGGGGTGCGGGCGCGCCATCGCGTGCCCCCAGAGATGAACGTCGACGTTCGTGACGAGGGACGGGAGGTCGGGGTGCGCGCGGGAAAGGTCGGCCAGGACCGCCTCCGCGAGCTCCTTCCAGGTCGCGGAGAGGAGCTTCTCGCGGGCCTTCCGCGGCTCCTCTCCCGCGAAGACGAGGTAGTAGGTGAGGACGGTCGGTCCGTGGCTTCGCCCGCCCTGGTGGGTCGCCACGACGTAGCCGAGCCCCCGGGAGTCGTAGAGGACGTTGTCCCAGCAGAGGGGGAAGCCGCGGTCGGCCGGGCGCCCCGAGAGGGTGAGGTTCGCGACGAGCCACGGCGCGTACTCGAACGCCCGGAGGAATGCGGGGGGGCTCTCGCGCCACGGGGCGAGGACCTTCGCGGCGGTGTAGCGGGGGAGCGCGTAGACGACGTGCCGGGCCGCGACCTCGACGACCTCGTTCCGGGGCGCGTCGAGCCAGCGGAGCGTCGCGCCGCCGGAGCGGGGGACGACGTCGAAGACGACGGCCGCCGTGACGATCCGCCCGCCCGCCGCCGTCACGAGGTGCTTCACGAGGCGCCCGTTCCCCTCGGGCCAGGTGAGGAACGAGGCGGGCTCCTCGAACGGCTCGTCCGGGGCGGTCCCGCGGAGGCGCGAGGCGAAGTAGTGGATGCCGGCCCAGGCGGAGGCGTCGTCGAGCGAGGAGCCGAAGTCGTCGCGCGTCGCGTACTCGGCGAACCAGAAAAGGCGCGCGCCGCGGAAGCCGCTCCGGGTCAGCCACTCGCGCATCGAGATCCGGTCGAGCGCCGTCCACTCCGCGTCGTCGGAGGAGAGGCGGCGGGGGAGGGCGAACGCGCGGCGCCCCTTCGCGTCGCGGAGCCTCGCGAAGCGGTGCATCTCCCGCTCGAAGCGGGAGAGCTCCTCGCGGTCCTCCCGGGAGGCGCCGGCGCGCGGGTAGAGGCCCTCGTACCAGAGGCCGCGGAAGAAGAGGCGCTCCTCCGGCTCGCCGCAGAGCATCTCCTCGGCCCACTCGGGGGTGCCGTCCGCGCTTCGGCCGGCGACGGCGCCCACCTCGTCGAGGAGGGTCTCGAGGGCGGGGTTGCCGTAGAGCGGCACCGGGACGTAGTGCGCGCCCCACGGGAACGCGGAGACGGCGTTCGCGCCCGAGCGGGCGTTCCCGCCCGGCTCGTCCTCGAGCTCGTAGATGCGGAAGTCCGTGAACCCTGCCCGGGCGAGGGTCCAGGCGGCCGTCAGGCCCGAGATCCCGGCGCCGAGGATCGCGACGCCGACGCTCTCCCGGCGGGCGACGGGGCGGGAGAGGAGCTCTCCGGTCCGGATCCGGTGGCCGCGAAGGACGTCGGCCCCGACGATCGCTCCGGAGAAGGCGGGGCCGTCCGGGCTTCGTCGGCAGGCCGCCAGGAAGGACGAGAGGGCCGGCAGGCCGACCAGCGCGGCGATGGCCTCGCGGCGGGAGGGCCTCACGTCACTCGAACGCCCGCCACTCGCTCTCGTAGGTCCGGACGAGGACCTGGTCGTGAAGGCGGTTGACGGGCGCCTCGGCCCACGGCGCCATGTCGGGCCCGAACGAGAAGAGGGCGGGAAGCGTCTCGCGGGAAAGGAAGCGGAGGCCGGGGAGGACGTCGGAGGGGACGTCGAAAGGGCGGGGCGACGCGAGGACGAAGCCCCACTCGCCGAACGACGGGACGGCGGCGTGGTACGGCCGCGTCTCGAAGCCGCTCGCGGCGATCGTCCGGTCGATGATCCAGAACGACCGGCGCGCGAAGAGGGGCGAGGTCGACTGGACGGCGAAGGCGCCGTCCGGCGCGAGGCGCCGCTTCAGGAGGCCGTAGAAGCGCCTCGTGTAGAGCTTCCCGACCGCGAAGCTGCTCGGGTCGGGGAAGTCGACGAAGACGAGGTCGAAGAGCCCCGTCTCCGTCTCGAGCCACTTCATCGCGTCGTCGTTGACGACCGTGACCTCCGGCGAGAGGAGAGAGCCGCCGTTCAGCTCGAGGAAGAGCGGGTTCTCTCGCGCGAGGCGGGTCACGAGGGGGTCGAGGTCGACGAGGACGACCTCCTCGACCGAGGGGTGCCGGAGCACCTCGCGGACGGCGAGGCCGTCCCCGCCGCCGAGGACCGCGACGCGCCGGGCGCCGGGGACGACGGCGAACGCGGGGTGGACGAGCGCCTCGTGGTAGCGGTACTCGTCCACCGAGGAGAACTGGAGGTGGCCGTTCAGGAAGAGCTGGAATCCGGCCCGGTTGCGGGTCAGGACGACCCGCTGGTACGGGGAGCTCTTCGCGAGGAGGACCTCGTCGGCGTACTGCTGCTCCTCGGCCAGGCCGGAGAGCCGGTCGGCGGCGACGAAGCCTCCGAGGAGGAGCGCCGCGACGAGGCCCGCCTTCGCGAGGAGTCCGCCGGCGGGACCGATCTCTTCGCGGAAGAGCCGGATCGACGTGAAGGCGACGGCGACGTTCAGGAGGCCGAAGAGGAGCGACGTCCGGAAGAGGCCGAGCGTCGGGACGAAGACGAGCGGAAACAGGAGCGAGGCGGCGAGCGCCCCGAGGTAGTCGAACGTCAGGACCTGGGCGACGAGGTCCTTGAACGCCACCGACCGCCGCAGTAGCCGGAGCATCAGGGGGATCTCGACGCCGACGAGCGTCCCGACGGCGAAGACGAGGCCGTAGAAGACCGGGTGGAACCAGCGCGGCGAGAGGAATGCGAACGAGAGGATGAGCGCCGAGAAGCCGCCGAGGAACGCGACGGCGATCTCGATCTCCACGAACCGGCGTGCGACGCCCTTCTCGATGAACTTCGAGAGCCAGGCGCCGGCCCCCATCGCCGTCAGGTAGATGCCGATGACGAGCGAGAACTGGGTGACCGTGTCCCCGAGGAGGTAGCTCGCGAGCGCTCCGGCGACGAGCTCGTAGACGAGCCCGCACGTGGCGATGACGAGGACCGTCAGGTAGACGGGCCCCGGCCGGACCGGGCTCGGCGTCACCGGGTCACGAGCCGATGGCGGACCCGATGATGAAGGCCATCCCGAGGACGACCGCCGCGATCACGATCCCGAGCGCGACGTTCTGGTCCTCCTCGATCTCCTTCTTCAGCGAGAACGGGAGGATCCGCGGCAGGACGAGGAAGAAGAGCCCGAAGACCGCGATCCCGATCGCCGAGAAGACGAGCGCCGACCAGACCTGTCCCGCGTGGAGCTGCCACCAGTTCATCACTTCCCTCCCGTCCAGAAGCTGTAGGCCCGGAATCCCGTCGCGCTCCGCGCCCCGGCGGCGACGACGCCCTTCTTCGCGTTCGTCGGAAGCTCCCACCCGGCGAAGCCGGCCCAGGCGTAGGCCGTCAGGAGGAGAGCGCCGAAGACCTGGAAACCTCGTCTCAGCATGTCGGCCTCACTCGTCGTCGTCCGAGCCGCTCCCCCCGCCGTAGTCGCTCTCGGCCCACCGCCGTCCCTCGAACCGGGCCTTCGAGATCGCGAGCGCGACCGGGCCGAGCAGGAGGAGGACGAGGACGGCCATCAGGTGAGCGAACCGGGGGACGCCGCTCCGGAGGCGGATGTCGTAGTAGGGAGGCGCCTTCCCGCGCTCGAGCTCCGGCTCGAGGCGGAGGACGTAGCGCCCGGCGGGGACGCGTCCGACGTAGACGGTCCGCGAGCGGGAGCCTTCGCTCCACCTCTCGCCGCCGTCGACGCCGTGGTAGTAGTCGGACTGGAGCCCGAAGCCGTACGCCTGCCCGGTCGCCTCCTCGAGGAGGACGGCGCCGACGTAGACCCAGGAGTTGTCGGTCGGCGCGTCGATCCGCGCCTCGACGTTCCCGGTATGGGGCACCTCGAACGGCTCCGTGACGACGGTGAGCGCCTCGGAGAAGGCGTCGGGGGCGATCGTCGGGTCGGTGGCGGCGACGGAGAGGTCGTGCCGCTTCTGGTAGACGACCTTCCGGTCGGCCTTGATGTTGAAGAAGACGAAGAGGAAGGCGGCGATCCCGGCGAAGAGGGCGACGGTGCGCAGGAACCCTCGCGCGGTCTCCGCGTGCGGCCAGGGCTGGTTCGAGCCGACCCCCTCGGGCGCCGGCAGCGGCGCGCCGAGGCCGAAGCCCGTCTCGAGCTCCTCCTTCGGGACGTACGACCCCTCCGACCAGGTCACCTCGTTCGCGTACCGCTCCTCCGAGAGGATCCTCGGCGGGGCGACGTAGTCGGAGACGTCGGTCGACTCCCCCTTCTTCACCTCCCAGTAGAACTCGCCGAGGACGGCCTCGACGCGGGCCGTCGTCGACTGGAAATGCTTGTAGCGCGTCCCGCGCCAGACGGCGAGCCGCGGAGCCGTCGAGACCTCGCCCGCGGCGGCCGGCTCCACGAGCGTCCAGTGGCCGTTCGACTCGACGAGCCAGTGGTAAGCCTCGGTCTTCGTCTCCTTCAGGAGGTATTCCCTCCAGTAATAGTGGACCCCCTCCACGGTGCAGGCCTTGAGGACCGCGCCGAGGATCGCGTACGGCCTCCCGCGGAGCGTTCCCTCGCCGCCGAGCGGGAGGAGCGGCTTGAACGGAAGCTTCTGGAGCCTCGCGAGGACCTCGAACTTCGCCGAGGAGGCCCCGTCCTGCGGCGTCGCGAGGACCGAGCCGCAGTAGGTGCAGGCGACCCGCACCGTGTTCGCCGGGTCCTTCAGCTGGAGGCCCCCGCCGCAGGCGGGGCAGTTCAGCGAGGAGGCGCGGGCGGCGACCTTCCTCTCGCTCCATCCCTCGAGCCCCTCGACGCCGAGCTCCGCGAGCGCGACGGGCCGGCCGACGAAGAACGCGTCGACGCCGGGGTCGTCCCCGTAGTCGAGAGTCCCGACGCTCCCGTCGGCGCCCGAGAGGTCGGCGTACATGAAGACGGCCCCTGGGGTGGCGGCGAACGGGAGGTCTCCCTCCGCCGAGGCGTAGAGGGCCTGGCGGCGGTCCGTCACGGTGAACTCGCCGTAGCCGCCGAAGGAGAGGCGCTGCCCCGGCGCGATCTGGTGGAACTCCGGCGGGGGCGGGTTCGTCGGCGGGGGAAGCGGCCGGGTGACCCAGAACGTCCCCTGCGCCTCGGCGAGCCAGCCGTAGCGCCCGTCCTCGAAGGAGACGTGCCATTCGTCCCACGTTCCCTCGCCCGTCGAGAGCTGGAGCCGGCCGACGATCCGGAACGGCCTCAGCCCCTGGGCCTTCGGCTTCGCGGTCATCCCGATGCGGAACGGCGAAGAGGTCGGGACGAGCTCCGCAACGACGCCGAGGGCCTCGAGGTTCGCCCCTTTCCGGGACACCGCGGAGCGGCACTGCGGGCAGACGGTGACGACCGACGACCCGGCGCGGAACAGGACCTCTCCT
>JAGOBQ010000155.1 GCA_017999215.1 Thermoanaerobaculia bacterium | reverse complement strand
CGGGTTCCGCCGCCGTCGAGCAAGTAGGTCCCCTTTCCGGGGAGGAGAACCCGCGCGTGGTGCCTCGAGACGCCGGGCAGCCGGACGATCACGTCGTTCTCGCGGGCCGCGCCGATCGTCAGGACCTGCCGGTCGAGGAGGTGGACCTCTCCCATGTTGTCCGCCAGGTGAGGCCCGGCCGCGCCGCGGGGCGATGGCTCGCGCACGCCGGCCGATCTCGTCGGGGGGGACGCCATGACGCAAGGATACCCGCCGGACGTCACTGGCGCACCCTCGAAGGTACCCTCGGACGCGGCGTGCCCGTTCCGGCCTCTTCGGCGGTGGCATGGTCGGCGCGGCCCCCCCCGACGCGGACCCGTGGTGGCCGGGCTCTGCGTCGCACGCCGAGACGAAGCGGTTGACACGGCTCCTCGCACGGGACGAGCATCCCGACCGATGCTCCTCGACAGGCTCCTCCGCCCGATCGCCGGGCTTTTGCTCGTCGCCCTCGCGCCCCTCGCGCTCGACGGCTGCGTCTCGGTCGGCCTCACCCGGAGCGCCGCCGAAGGCGCGGAGACGGGAGAGGTCGCCGTATCCGTCTATCGGAAAACGGCCGAGCGCAACGCCGGGCTCCTCGTCGCGTTTCCCGTCCTCTCAGAGCTGCAGAAGGTCGAGGGAGGCGCCCGCACGACCGTCGCGCGCTCGATGGCGGCTTCGTGGTCGGTCCCCGGGGTGCCGCCCGGCCGGTACGTCCTCCGCGTGGCCCGGAAGATCGACGAGCGCGGGGACGTGGTTCCCCTGAAGAAGCCCTACTCCCGCGAGTTCGACGTCGCGGCCGGAGAACGGGTCGAGGCCGCCGTCGTCCTCGAGAAGGTCCCCGTCGGGTGGATCGTCCTCGCGGCCGTCACGGTCGTCCTCCTCGTCGTCCTCGCCATCGAGCTCGCCGAGGAGGTCGATCTCCCGCCGCCGCCCGCCCTGCCGGTCTCGGACCTCTTCCTCCACGTCGCGCTCGCGTTTCCGTGGGGCACGGCCACGGGTCCCGGGGCCGTCGAGCCCGGCGTGGCCGACGTCTTCCCCGCGCCCGGCTCGGTCGTCGCCGCCCGCCGCGTCGCCGTCAGCTTCCTGATGTCCCGGCCGCTCGATCCGGACGCGATCGAATCGGACGCGGTCCTCGCCGTCGGCTCGCTCTCCGGCGAGATCCCGGGCGAGGTGGCGTGGCAGGCGGGCGACCATCTCCTCCGGTTCCTCCCCTCCCGCGACTTCCGGTCCGGCGAGGAGGTGACGGTGACGCTCGATCTCGGGAGAGTCGCCTCGACCGAAGGACGGAGCGGCAGGGGCCGCGCGTCGACGACCTTCCGGATTCCCTGAGCCTCAGGCGGCTCCGCCCGCGGCCCTCCTCGGCGGCGTCTCCGCTCCGGCACCGGCGTCCGCGACGGGCCGCAGACCTCCCCTTCGTCCCGCCCTGAGCAGGAACGCGGCGAGCAGGCCCAGCATCAGGGCGAGGAACGCCTGGGCCGCGAGGAACGCGACCGGCTTCACGACCGCGAACGCGGGGTGGACGAACCGGACGAGCCAGCCCGTCCCTTCGGAGAGGAACGTCGTGCCGAACGTGCCGATCACGAAGAACGCCTTCAGCCTCCGCGGTCCGGGGACGAAGACGTACAGGTGCGTCAGGACGAGGAGGACCATCGCCATCATCGCGAAGTGCCCGTGCGACGACTCCACCATCGACCCGAACGTGCGCGCCGGCTGGAAGGTCTCCTCCGAGCCGCGGTAGTAGTTGACGACGCTCGCCGCGGAGAGCCCCATCCGGGAGAAGTACATCCCGAAGTTCGAGGCCCAGAGGCCGGTCAGGAAGACGAACGTCCCCCAGAGCGTGAGACGGGTGAGCGGGTTGTTCTGGTAGCCGCCCTGCTCCATGTACTTCATCGTCTCCTCACCTCGCCGGCCTGGCCGGCGGGCCGATCTGCGCGTCGAGCGCGAGGACGCGCCGCGCGGCGGCCGCGATCGCCCGCGTCGTCAGCGTCGCTCCGGTGACGTGGGCGAGGGCGCGCCCCACGAAGAGCCCGTCTCCGGGCCGTTTCCCCTCCACGCGGCGGAGCCACCCGTCTCGCGGGAGATAGTCCTGCGGCTCGCCGAACGCGAGGACGTCGACGCTCCGGAGGCTGCCGTCGGGCGCGACGACGATCATCAGGACCTCGCGGGCCGTCCTCACGACGTGGTCGTCGAAGTAAGCCGACCCGAGGTGCGCCCCCTCGGGCGAGAACGCGGCGTAGCGCGTGACGACCGCCGACTCGACCGGCGCCTGAGCCGCCTTCCGCGCCGCCTCCACCTGGGCGGGCGTGAGGTACGCGGTGGAGCGGACGACCCGCGCCGGCGACGGGAAGACGCGGGCGAGGGCCTGCTCCTGCGTCTCGAAGACGGCGGCGCCCGCCGCGCCCGGAAAGAGCGCGGCGAGCGCGAGGAGGACGGCGGCCGGCCGGATCCGGCCGGGTCTCCGGCGCGTCACGGGATCAGAAGAGGTAGGCGAGAGCGACATTCCACTGCGGGACCCCCGTGCCCGCGGCGTCCTCGTAGTCCTGCCAGTCCACCTTGAGGGCAAGCTGGGGGATCGGCTTGAAGTCGAGCCCGAAGGTCCAGGCCTTCTTCTCGTTCGCGCCGTCCCGCGTCCATCCGGCGGGGACCTCCTTCTGCGTGTCGGTCTTCTCCCACCTCACGAAAGGCGTCAGCGCCATCTGCGTGCCGGGAGCGAGCCGCGAGAGGACCTCGTAGCCCGCGGAGAGGTAGTACCCCTCCTGACGCTCGCCGATCGACCTCGACCCCGTCAGGCCGAGGGACCGGTTCAGGAGCGCGGCGTCGTCGACCGAGACGCGGGCGTAGACGCCCCGCAGCCAGAGCCCGCGGAACCGCCAGTCGGCGTGGACGTCGAACGTCGTCGTCCGGGCGCCGAACGACTGCCCGTCCGCGACGAGGTCCTTCCCCGACTCGCCGGTGAAGAACGAGACGCCCGCGAGGAGCCCCGGAACGGAGACGAGGTCGACCCGCCCCGTGAAAGCGAGGTTGTCTGCCGTCGCTCTCGCGCCGTTCTGTCGCCCCCCGCGGATCCCGTTCGCGGCGTTGAACGACGACGCCGAGAGGCTCTCGGTCAGGTAGAGCTTGTAGGCGACCGGCCCCGCCTCGCCGAAGACGCCGACTCCGTTCGCCCGCCAGGTCGAGGGGAGGATCCGGCTCTCGGTGTCGGGGCGGCGGGCACCGAGGTAGGTCGTCGGCTCGTGCATCTCGTTCACGAGGCCGACCGGCGCGAGGAGGAGGCCGGCCCGGAGGTTCACCTCGTCGCGGAGCATCGCGTCGAGCGTCAGGAACTCGACCGAGACCTCGCCCCCCTTCCCCGTCGAGGCGTGCTCGTACTCGATCTCGCTGTTCAGGACGAAGGTCTTGTCGAACTTCCAGCCGAGGTAGACGACGGCCCGGAGGTAGTCCCACTCGTTCGTCTTTCCGGACCGGGCGCCGTCCTCGCGCGTCGCGTCGAAGTTCTGGTAGAGCGACTCGCCGTAGCCTCCGATCGAGAGGCCGGAGCTCTTTGCGTAGACCTTCGAGGCGGCGGGGCCGAGGCCCCACTTGCCGGTGGCTCGCGCCGGCGGGGCGGGGTCGGACGCGTCGCCGAGGCGGCGCGCCTCGAGCTCGCGCGCGAGGACCTCGATGCGCCGGGCGAGCTCCTCGTTGGAAGGCGCCTCGGCCGAGCCGGCCTGCGGAGGAGCCGGAGCGGGCTCGTCGGAGCGGGCCGGGCCCGCGATGAGGGTCAGGGCACATATCGGGAGCGCGAAGAGCGCCCTCGAGGTGGGGTTCATGGATCTCTCCTTCGAGGTGGATTCAAGGTCTGATCGCGGCGGCCTCGGGGCCGCGCTGTGGCGACCGGAGTCGGACGAAAGGGGCCTCGGCGATCGTCTCGAGCTCGCCCGCCGCGGCCGGGAGGACGAACGCGACCTCGCCCGAACGGCGGAACGGCCCTTCGGACCCGGCGCGTCGGAACCCGGCCGGCCCCTCGACGGCCCACGCCGTCGAGAGAGCGTCCGCGAGCGCGCCGGACGAGGCGAGGACGGTCACCGAGCCGGCCGCGAAAACGAGCTCTCCCGTGCGGGGATCCAGAAGGTGACCCGCCTCCCGCCCGTCGACGATCCGCGCGCGCTCGGAGCTCGACGAGGTGGAGAGGGACGCGTCCCGGAGGCGGACGGAGAGGACCGGAGACGAGGCGTCGAAGGGCGAGACGACGTGCGCCTCGCGCGGAGGACGGCCGGCCGGCGGACCGATCACGAGGATCTGCCCGCCGAAATTCAGGAGCGCGTCGTCGACGCCCCGGGCCCGGAGCGCCTCCGCCGCGCGGTCGAGGGCGAATCCCTTGGCGATGCCGTCGAGGTCGAGCAGGATGCCCGGGTCGAGGCCGAGCTCGCGCGTTGCCGGGTCGTATCGGACGCCGCCCGCCCGGCAGCGCGCGACGGCGTGCTGCCGCTCCTCGAGCGAAGGCCATCGCCCGGCGCCCCGAAGGTCCCATGCGGCCACCAGCGCACCGACGGCAGGAGAGAAGGCCCCGCCGGTCAGCTCGGAGACGCGCAGGGCCTCTGCGACGAGCTCGCCGAGGGTGGCCGAAACGACTGTCGTCGCCCCGGCCGCGGCCCGAGCGTGCACACGTTCGAGCTCGGTCCCGGACTTCCAGAGCGAAGCGGCCTCCTCGACCTCGGCGACGGCCCGAAATGCCGCCTCGAACGAAACATCGAGGTCCGTCCCGGCGCCCGGCAGCCGGACCTCCAGAACGGTCCCCATCAGCCACCGTGCCCGGACGGATTCGCCCCCGTTCGCCCCGACCTCCGTCCCCGCGCGGACCGTCCGGGTCGCCAGAAAGACCAGGGCGAGGACGAGGGTCTTGCATGTGCGGTGGGTATTGAGAGGCAATCTCAAGACGAACCGAAGATAGACCCCGGGTGCCCCCTCTGTCAATCGAGATCGTGTCGCAATATGACGCAAATCATATGGGGGAACCTGTTTGCGGTTCGCTAGACTCATCGACGGAGGAGAGAACATGGCGAACTGGGAGCGCCGGGACGTCGTCGTCCGCACCACCGCGACCGGGCACGAGCTGACCGCACCCGTGTTCATCGCTCGCGGCCGGCAGGAAAGGCCCGTGGCCTACGTTCAGGCGAACGTCCACGGCGGCGAGCTTCAGGGCAACGCAGCCATCCTCGGGCTGTTCGAGCTCCTCGAGGCTGCGCCCCTGCGCGGCACGATCGTCCTCGTCCCTCGTGTCAACCCGATCTCAGCGAACCAGCAGGTCGGTGACTACGTCGCCGGGGTCTACGACCTCCTGACCGGGGTCAACTTCAACAGGGGCTACCTCTACCTCACCGGCCCCTCCCGGTCCGCGTCGGCCGCCTGCTACGTCGACGTCGACTCCTTCGCGGCCGCGCACCTCTCCTCCCCCATCGGGGAGATCCGGACGGGCTTCCGAGAGGCGCTCAAAGCAGCTCTCGCGGCCATCGAGGAGGAAGCGGCGGCCTGGGGAGCCGACGCCAGGCTCGACTTCGCGCTCGCGATCCAGAAGATGGCGGTCGACGCCGACCTCGTCCTCGACCTCCACACCGGGGATCGCGCTCCGCGCTATCTCTACGCCCCGGAAGGCGCCGTCGCCGCCGCCCGGGCCTTCGGCCTGCCGTTCGTCCTCGAGGTCCCCGCCCGTTTCGGCGGCGCCCTCGACGAGGCCTCGTTCGTCCCGTGGCAGGACCTCTCCGACGCCTTCCGGCGGCTCGGTCGTGCCGACGTCCCGCGGCTCGTGGACGGTTTCACGGTCGAGCTCGGCTCGATGAACGACTTCTCGCTGGAGGCCGGCCGGGAGGACGCTCGCCGGATCGCTTCGGCGCTCCGCTACTACGGAGTCCTCGAGGGCGAGCCCGACGCTCCCCTCGGGCCGATCACGGCCTGCTCGGCGTCCGACTACCGGTCGCTGCACGCCCCCGTCGGCGGCCTCGTCGACCTCGCCGTCCGTCCCGGCACGCGCGTGAAGGCCGGAGACGTCGTGGCCCGGCTCGCGGACCCGTCGCGCTGCCGAAGCCTGCCGCCGCGCGCCGCCGACGCCGTCGTCGAGGTCCGCGCCCCGGAGGACGGCGTGGCGCTCCTCTTCCACGCCTTCTCGTCCGTACCGAAGGGCGCCCGGCTCTTCTCCATGATGACGAAGACACGCACCCTCTGAAGAAGAACAGGGGGAGAGGATCGCTCCCCTCCCCCCGAAGCCCGATGGGGCTCCTCTCCTCCAGCCGGCTTCAGCCGTCCGACTTCAGGCTGACGTCGTCGATCCGGAACGTCGTCGTGAGCGAAGAGTCGTTCGTCGCCGCGAAGCGGACCTTGACGGTCTGCCCCTTGTACGACGTCACCGAGTAGCTCTTCAACGCGTACGTCGCCGAGCTGGCGGTTTTGTTCAGGTTCGACAGGGTCCCGAGGGTGGCGAGGACCGACCCGGTCGAGGCGTTGACGAGCTGGACGTTCAGCTTGTCGTAGGCCGTCGAGGTCGTCGTCTCGCTCGTGACGATGGAGACGTAGAACGTGAGCGTCGCGCTCGTCGCCGCAGACGGGATGACGACGTTCGCGCTCGTGACCGACTGCGAGGACGACGCGTAGACGCCGACGTAGGCGTAGTCGGTGCCGCCGTGCGGCGCGCTGCCGTTCGCGATCAGCGTGTTGAAGCTCGTCCCGCTGTAGGCCGTCCGCGACCAGGAGCCGTCCGGCGCGCTGTTCGTCGAGGCCGTGAGCGACTCGAAGCTCCCGTTCGTCAGGCGCTCCACCTGCCCGCCGGAGCCGCAGCTCGCCGTGAAGCTCTTTCCGGTGGCGTTCGGGCCGACCGTGACGGAAAGAGACGTCGGCGAGAACGTGCAGCCGGACTTCGTCGCCGAGACGGAGTAGGTGCCGGCGGTCAGGCCCGTGATCGTGTAGGCGCCGCTCGCGTCGGACGTGGCCGACTTCGAGCCCGCGCTCACGGTCGCCCCGCTCGTCCCGGCGTTCCCGGCGATCGAGTAGGTCGCCGCTGCCGTCTGGACGGTCGCGGTCACGGAGAAGCTCCCGGCCGCGTAGCCGTAGACGCCGAGCCACCAGCGGCCGGCGCTCGGATTCGTCGCCGTGCAGGTCTCGTTGCCCGACGACGTGTACGGACGGCAGGTGTACGACGAGGACGTCGGCTTGGCGTTGAACTGCGTGTAGATGTCGATGTCGGCCGTGGCGCTCGTCGTCGCGAAGACGAGGCTCGTCGCGCCCGACGGGACGTCGATGTAGTAGTACTTCCAGGCGCTCTTCGCGACGCTCTGGCCGGTGAGGGTGACGCCGCTCGTCAGGGCGGTGTCGCCCGTCGAGCAGGTGGCCGTGAAGTTCTTCCCGGTCGCGCTCGGGCCGACCGTCACGGAGATCGACGTCGGCGAGAACGTGCAGCCCGTCTTCGACGCGGTCACGGAGTAGGTGCCCGCCGAGAGGCCGGCAAGGGTGTAGTTGCCGCTCGCGTCGGAGGTCGTCGAGACGCCCCCGGCGGCGACGGTGGCGCCGCTCGTCCCGGCGTTGCCGGCGATGGAGTAGGTCGTCCCGCAGGACCAGGTGCCCGGGACTCCGACCGCGTCCCACGCCTTGTGGACCGACTGCCACTCCGCCGTGCAGGTCCCGCCGTAGAGGTCGGAGGCGGCGTTGGCCGTTGCCGTGCGGGCGCCCTGGAACGTCGTGGAGGTCGTCATGTAGACGGAGAGGGCCCGGTACCAGATCTTCTCGGCCTTCGAGAGCCCGATGCCCGTGACGGAGACCGTCGTCTTGCCGCGCGGGTGGGTCCCGCCCTGCGACAGGAGGTAGAAGAAGAGGTTGCCGATCCCGCTGTTCGTGTGGACGCCGCAGTAGTCGTTGCTGTCGGACGGCGTGCAGCCGGAGGCGTAGTTGCGGGTCGGGTAGTAGTCGGCCGAGTCGCCGTCCTTGGCCGGGTCGTACATGTAGCGCAGGGCGTCGCCCGAAGTGCTCGGGGTGTAGACGTCGGCTCCGACCGACCAGTCGGTCCGCGTCGCGGCGCTGCCGTTGCCACCGTAGAAGGCCGCGGCGCGGCCGAGGATGTCGGAGTTCGCCTCGTTCAGGGCGCCGGAGTCGTTCTGGTAGGCGAGGTCCGCCGTCCGGGAGCAGACGGCGTGCGAGAACTCGTGCGTGGTGACGTCGATGCCCCGGGCGAGGTTCGAGAACGTGCTCCCGTCGCCGTCGCCGAAGACCATCTGGTTGTACGGAGAGTCGATCCAGGCGGCGTTGTTCTTCGTGCAGCTGTAGCCCGTGGAGAACTGCCCGTGGACCGAGGAGACGATGACCGAGCCCGAGCCGTCGTACGAGTCGCGTCCGTGGACGTTCTTGTAGTAGTCGTACGCGAGGCCGGTGTTGTCGTAGGCGCCCATGACCGCCGTGTCGGACGACGTGCCGCCTTCGGAGATGACGAGCGTGCCGGGGAGCTCGCTTCCCGTCGAGAGGCAGGCCTGGTTCATGTTGTAGAC
>JAGOBQ010000154.1 GCA_017999215.1 Thermoanaerobaculia bacterium | reverse complement strand
CTGGACCGCCCGGAGGACGGGGCCCGCGGGCGCCGCGAGGACGACGAAGCTGGCGGGCGTCGTCAGGAGGTACGCCCAGCCGACCGCGACGAGCCAGAGCGCGACGGCGAGGACGAGCGCCCGCTTCGTCCCCCAGTATTCGGCGAGGCGGGCGAAGAGGAGCGCGCCGACCATGGCGAGGAGCTGGATGCCGAGGAGCGTCCCCATCATCATCGGCAGCCCGACGCCGACCTCCTCGGTGCCGTAGAGCGAGGCCATCTTGATGACGGTCTGGACGCCGTCGTTGTAGAGGACGAACGCGAGGAGGAAGAGGAGGACCGGCTTCACCTTCGCGACGCGACGCGTCGTCGCGAGGGTGTCGGCGACGCCGTCGCGCATCGCGCGGAGGAGTGAGGGGCGTTCGCCTTCCCGCGGCGGCTCCTTCAGGCCGAGGAACGTGATCGCACCGAAGCCGGCCCACCAGAGACCGGCGGAGCCGAGCGCGATCCGCGCGGCGGCCTCCGCCGAAAGGCCCCAGCGCGCGTGGGTCGCCATCAGGACGAGCGCGAGGACGAAGTGGAGCGAGCCGCCGACGTATCCGACCGCGAAGCCGCGCGCCGAGAGGCGGTCGAGTTCCTCGTCCTTCGCGAGGTGCGGCAGGAAGGAGTCGTAGAAGACGTTCGCGGAGACGAAGGCGATCTGCGAGAGGGCGTAGATGGTGAGGGTCGTCGCGATGTCGCCCGGTCCGCACGCGGCGAGCAGCATGGTGAGGAGGCCCCCGGCGAGGCCGAACGCGGTGAGCAGCTTCCGGCGCGCGCCGAGCCGGTCGGCGATCGCGCCGAGGATCGGGGCGGTCAGAAAGACCGCGAGCGTCGAAGCGCTGTTGACGTAGCCCCAGAGGACCGTCGCGTCGACCCGGAATCCGAAGAGCTCGATACCCCCCTTGGGGACCACCGTCCCCGCGAAGTAGACCGGCAGCACCGCCACCGCGACCGTCATCGCCCACGCGGAGTTCGCCCAGTCGTAAGCGAGCCACGCCCGCACTTCGCTCTTCTTTCCCGGCATGGCGCGGGAGTCTCTCACGCGGGGGGGAGCGGGAAGAGGGGAGCCGAGAGACGGAGAGACTCCTCAGGCCATCTCGCAGGGGCGCACGAGTCGCGGCCGGGAGGAACGTTCCACGGCGAGCTCTGCGCGCGCGCGACCCGCATCGGCCCCGCTGCGCGTGCCGCCGGCGAGCGCGCAAGCTCCTCGCTCCGCTCGTCGAATCCGTGCGCGCTCGTACCCCGGCGGCCTGCTCGCGGAGCCGTGCGGGTGCCCCGCGCGTGCTCGAACGCTCGCTCGCGGGACGCCCCTCCCGTCCGCTCGTGGATGCGATGGGGTGGGCTTCCCGGGCCTCCTCGCCGTCAAGAAGAGAGGCGTGTTGCCTCGCCCCGAGCAGCCGTGAGTCAGATCAGGCCTCGCGTCGCCACCGTCGCGCCGCTCCGACACCACGAGGGTGGGGCACGGCATCCATCGTCGCGGCTCATCTCACCCAACCAGCTCCAGGCCAACCGTCCTCAAGTCGGCTTCCGTCGGCAGCCAAAGAACCATGGCCCCGAGATCGCGATCGTCGTCGCGCTCGTGTCGTCCGAGAATCCCGGGCATCTAAGTCGCCTCTCCGGCGGCTCTCAACGACGGTCGGATTCCACGCAGAGGCGTGCGGAGAGTCAGAAGCACGATGCCGGCTAGCGAGGCTATGTTGATTAGACGCAGGGTGTACCGGACTCCGTCCGGCATTCCGGCAGCACTCATGAGAACGAGGCGATTCGCGCGGCCTAGGCCTTCTTGCTCGTGTCCCCAGCGGAAGACCAACGATCGGGAGGCAGGGGTAGTCTCGCCCGAGTAGTCTCTGAACAAACCTCCCTCGTGAATGCCAATATCCCAAGCGACGGTCCAGACGACGAAGAGAACGGGCCACACTGCTCGACCCCGAGGAAGCCGAAAGGCCCATCCGACCAACAATGGAAGTACGAGCGGACCGAGAGACCACAGGTACCAGCCTTCGAACCCCCCAAGTGGTTCGGGCCGTCCATGATGAACTGCCTCTCGTATGAAGCCCCAGGCGTGCACACCCTGGGCGATGGCGAACGCACCGCAGACCCCGAGGAGCATCGGCAGTTCTCGGACGCGCCGAAGCCTTCGTAAGGCCATGCCACCAAGTAGGATGATCAGGGGTAGCGTGAAGGCTGCCATTCCAAACACAGTAAGGGCGTTGCCGTGCTGAGCACCGGGCCAAATCGCCGATGCGACGAGAACCTTCATCATCTTCGGGATTGCGGCGGAACCAGGAGTGGATGACTGCGCGCCCTGCTCTCCCGTGAGCCCCTGGTCGCCAAGCAGACTCCCGGTTCGCTGCTGCAGATCGAGGGTCGTGAGCGCGAGAGAGAGGCACGCCGATCCGGCAACGATGCCGATGCGACGAACTGGCCAGGCTCGAGACACGGCCGCGAGGGGAATCGCAACGAGAACCGGCCAGATCGTAGCCTTCGAAGTGATCGCGAGTGACCAGAGGCACGCCTCGAGCAGAGTGCTTCCGAGGCCACTGCGGCGACGCAACGCGATGAAGATGGCGAAGCCAGCTGCTGCGATTGCGAGAGGGTCATTCGCAGTACGCCCGACAAGAGTGATCCACGTCGGGAAGGATCCGAGCAGGGCACCGCCGAGGAGGCCGGGGCGACCATATATGCGAGCGCCAATCAGTGCTGCGCTGACCACGCCAAGAGCGCCGAGAAGCGCCGAGAGGACCCGTAGAAGCAGGAGTTCATCCAACTGACGTCGGCCAGGCGCAAGAGAGAGGGCCGCCCCAGCAAGGCTGTAGTAGGCGGAAGGATGCTGCGCCTGATAGTTGGCCCCAGCGAAGAGCGTGCCGCCGTCGACCTCGATACGCGGGTTGGCCCACGGCGACCGTCTAGTCGCCACGGCCTCCGGCCAACGAGGTCCGAGTGCGGCGAAGCTCCAGGGGGCGGAGGGCTCGGCCGCGATGGATCGCTCGAGATACTTTGGAATCGACGGCTCCACCCTCGACGGGTTCCGACCTTCGTGACTGACGAACCACACGCGTGCGACGTGATAGGCCTCGTCGAGCCCGGCGTACGGGGGCATGGCGACTGCCTGCAGTAGCAACCGCGAGAATGCAGCTGCAAACACCAGAAGTAGCAGCGTGCGAGACCTGTGCGGTGCCCGGAGGAGACGAATCGGATTCAACGGTTTCGTCCCTATCGGAAATACCCGACGACATCAATGATCACATGCAGGCTGCCTCCCGAGGAGTTCACCAGTTTCACGGAGCCGTACTCGTCGGCTCCAAGGCGGAGTAGGCCGTTGTTAGCGCGTGCGGCACCGGCCCTGAAGCTGACAACGGTAGCAGCGGGCTCGGTACCCAGGTCCGCTGGGAAGGCCTTGAGATGCCCGGCCACCGAAGGGATGACCGTGTAGTTAACAGCGAGAGCCCGCGCCTCTGGTGGAATGCCACAGTCGCCGAGGATTGGCAGCTGGACGGTGCCGTAGCCAGGGAGAGGCAAGCCCCCGAGCGGTCCGCTCGGACTCCGGGAGTCGAGAAGACGGCAAGGGGTAAGCGTCCAGAAGCGGAGGCCGAGCGAACTACAAGAGACTGTCTTCGGGCTGCCTGGCAGCACGAACGACGATCCCGCGACTCGCACGGTGACGTTGTGCGCGAGCCCATCCCGGATGATGTCCGGCGTCCGAACCGCGAATGCGTGATCGCCATCTCCGACACCCGCTCCCGCGAGGTCGGATCTGAACTGGCTCGCCTCAGCTGTCGTGACGACGTTACCGTCCGCGACGATCTCGACCGAAAGGTGGGATTCGGGTTGCGAGGCGTTCCAGACCCAGCCGGCGACGTTGTCGCAGGAAGCCCCTTCTAGACTTCCTCTGAGGTCGGGTACGCTCGGGTTGCATAGAAGAGTCCGGGGAGAGTTGCCAGGAGATGCGCCGGTGCCAGCGACTACCACCGAGACCAGGTGCGCGGCGCCGTCGCGGAGAGAAAGCGGCGTGTCGAACACATATGCATATGCCCCGTCCCCAATTCCGGCGGTTGAAAGGTCAGGGCGGAAGCGATTCGCCACGGTGCGGCCAAGAAGTGTGCTGCCCTCGTAGAGATCGACATAGAGTCGGGTCTCTGGATGAGAAGGGTCCCACAGCCATCCGGAAATCTTTCCGCAGTTTGCGTCGTCCAGGCTTCCCTGGAACCCGTAGGTGTCTCCGGGGCCAGCCCCAGGCGGACAATCGGAGGGACGATCACCAAAGCCACAGGAGCTGCCTGCCGAACCGAAGCGCGCTGGAAGATCCGCACCGGCATCAGCCCACCAAACGAGGTGCCAGTCGCCGTAGGCAGCGTTGTTCCAATGCACGAGACTGCGGTTCGCGACGACCACTTTTGGGGTAACGACAGCGCGGTCCTCAGTCTTCAGGAAAGCGCCATCCCAGATGGTCACTGAAGCGTCGTCAGTCGGTGCCTTCTCCCATGTCCGCCCCGTCGGCGTGAAGATCAGTCCCGTCTCGTCCGCTTGCCATTCTCGGATTAGCGTTAGCGAGGTCGGATTGTTTATCAGTGCGAGTGCCCGCCCATTAGGACCGCGAGCGATGTCGGAGACTTGCGCGACTTCATGGACCGGGCCACCTACGAAGGTAACGCAGCTGGGCGATTGATACGTCATGCTTGGCGTGACTTCGTGTCGAACCCAGTTCGACGGACAGGCAGCTGTTCCGTCGGCGTGGTAGAGGAAGAGGGTGCCCGAGGAGCTAAGGAAGAACGACGGCAGAAGACCGGATCCGTAGCCAGTGCACGCGCCACCGTTGCTCCCAAAAAATGCGCACTCTGGTTTCACGGGCAATACCCAATAGGGAACGACGTTACTGCTCGAAGCCCTCGCAATGAGGTCGCCCGGTGGATCCACTCTACCGACGCGATCGCGGTTGGGCGAAGCGTACGGAATCTGACTGGTCGTCGACGAGAAGGCGATGCGCCAGGTCCCCTGATATCGAACCGCGCTCGGATACGCCGCCTCAAGCTCTTGACGAGCGGGGGCTGTCCCCCAGTCGTTTGAGGCCCAGAGGGGGTACCAGCGAACCGGTAGGTGCTCGTCCACCGGATACCGTAGAACGAAGAGGCCCTCCCAGTTGCCGTGGGGAACGCCGATGGAATCATCGCCAAGGTGCCCGCCGTTGAGGACGATGTCGACGTCTCCATTCGACCGGCGGATCGGATCAGCGCCTTGAAGGTAGTTCGGGCAGTTACCAGGAACGCCTGGAACGCAGACCGGGCGAGTCCAGATCATCCCGGAGTACTGAGCCGTGGCCCGGCCGGGTAGAAGCGATGCCAAGGCGAGGAGAATCGCCAGTCGTAAGGAGAGGGTGGCCGTGGACGAATCGCACGCCACTTGCCTGCGGTTGCTCCCATTCTTCATACGTCGGACCTCCGTGGCACGTACGTCAATCAGAGTCGGCCCGGAGTGTTCCGCCAGAGTCGAGCTCTGAATCGCATCTCATCATACCCACGAGCGGTCACGGCGATTGCGAAGGGGGCCTGGCCTGCCTGCCCCGGGAGATGATGGATCCCGAGCTGGCCTGCATCAAACGGCTCGCGACCTCGTCTCGCCCGGCGGCCTGCTCGCGGAGCCGTGCGGGTACCCCGCGCGCGCTCGAACGCTCGCTCGCGGGACGCCCCTCCCGTCCGCTCGACGTCTCGGCAGCGGAATGGTCCCGCGACCGGATGCTCGGGATCAGGCGACGTCTAGAAGCGGAGCGAGAGGCAGCTCAGGCCGCCGTCGAGCTTTCGGAACTCCGACATGTCGAGGGCGACGACGGGGAGGCCGAGCGCGCCCACGGCGGCCGTGAAGCGGGGGTAGCCCCTGGCGACGAGGACCCGGCCGTTCACGAGGACGGCGTTCGCGGCGTACTCCTCTCCGGCCGGGACGTCGAGGACGTCCCATCCCGCGAACTCGGGGCGGCCGGCGAAGGGGCGCGCGAGCGCGAGGGTGCGCCCGCCGAGCCAGGCGATGCCGCTCTTGAGGTGGAGGAGTCCCGGGATCCCGCGGACGTCGACGAGCGTCGTCTCGAGGCCGCAGGTCGCGAGGTGGGCGGCGAGCTGGCGGCCGCCCGCCTCGTTCGTCCGCTCCGAGACGCCGATGAAGACGTGGTCGCCGGCCTCGCAGACGTCCCCGCCGTCGACCGTCCCGGGCGCTTCGATGGCGACGGGAGACGGGAAGAACGACTTGAGGGCGGTGCGGATCGCCTCGACCTCGCCGGCCCGGCTCGGCGCGCCCGGCCTGCAGAGGACGGCGAGGCCACGGGCGAGGACGGCCGTGTCCTCGACGAACGTCGAGTCCGGGAAGCGGTCGTCGGCCGGGAGTCGCGTGACGGAAAGGCCGCACGCTTCGAGGGCCTTCACGTAGGCCTCGTGCTGGGCGAGGGCGAGCGGAAGGTCGGGAGCTCCGAGGCCGGCCGTGGTCAGGCCGTCGGCGAAGGTCGAGGCCGGGGGCCTCACGAGGGCGCGCGTGAACGTCATGGTCAGATCTTGAGCTCGAAGCCTTCCTTCTTCGCGACGTAGACCGCGCAGGTGGCGTCGCCGACGACGTTCGGGACGGTGCGGGCCATGTCGAGGAGGCGGTCGACCCCGATGATGACGGCGATCCCCTCGGCGGGGACTCCGACGGAGGTGAGGACGAGGACGAGGAGCGGGATGGAGCCGCCGGGAACGCCGGCGGTGCCGATCGCCGTGAGGACGGCGAGAACGATCACGAAGAGCTGCTGGGCGATCGAGAGGTGGACGCCGAAGACCTGGGCGAGGAAGACGCAGGTGATCCCCTCGAAGAGCGCCGTCCCGTTCATGTTCATCGTGGCGCCGAGCGGGAGGACGAAGCCGGCGATCTGCGGCGGGACGCCGAGGTCGCGCTCGGAGACCTCGATCGTCGTCGGCAGCGTCGCGCTCGACGAGCTCGTCGAGAAGGCCGTGATCATCACCGGCCGCATCTTCCGGAGGAACGCGATCGGCGAGACGCCGGCACGGAACTTCAGGTAGATCGGGTAGACCACGAAGATGAGGATCGAAAGGCCGAGGAGGACCGTGACGACGTAGAACAGGAGCTGGCGGAGGATGTCGAAGCCGAATCGGGACGTGACGGAGAAGATGAGGCCGAAGACGCCGAACGGCGCGAGCTTCAGCGCCATCCCGATGATCACGACCGTGACGTCGGCCAGCCCTTCCAGGAGCTTCATCCAGAGGGCGTTCTTCTCGGCGGAGAGCTTCGTGACGCCGATGCCGAAGAGGAGCGCGAAGAAGATGACCGGGAGCATCTCCCCGTTCGCCGCGGCCGCGACCGGGTTGCGCGGGACGATGTTCACGAGGAGCGACGGTCCGAAGTCGGCCTTCCCGGCGCTCTCCATCTTCGAGGCCGCCTCGCCCCTGTAGGTCTCGAGGAGCTTCTCGCGCGTCTCGGCGGGGAGCCCTTCGCCGGGCCTGAGGACGTTCACGAGGACGAGGCCGATCGCCACCGAGACGGCCGTGACGGAGAGGAAGTAGAGCATCGTCCGCCCGCCGACGCGGCCGAGCCGCTTCAGGTCGCCGAGGCTCGCCACCCCGAGCGCGAGCGAGGCGAAGACGAGCGGAATGACGACCATGAAGAGCATCCGGAGGAAGACCTGTCCGACCGGGACGAAGACCCACCGGTTCGCGGCCTCCACGGCGTCCGGGAAGCGCGGGACGAGAAGGAGGTTCGCGCCGACGCCGCAGATCGCCCCCAGGAGGAGCCCGAGCAGGATCCGGTTCGAGAGGGAGCCCTCGGACGAGGCGGAAGGCGTTGCGCCGTCGGGAGATGTCATGACGCGGAAGGATGCCACCCCGAGGGGGCTGGCGGGTCCCGGCGTTTCTGATATCCTCCGCCGTCCGAATGAGCGCGGTGAGAGTAGCTCAGTCGGTAGAGCGCCGGATTGTGGTTCCGGTGGTCGCGGGTTCGATCCCCGTCTCTCACCCCATCATCACCGCTCTTTCGAAATTCGCGCCCGTAGCTCAGCCCGGATAGAGCGTTAGACTCCGGATCTAAAGGTCCCGCGTTCGAATCGCGGCGGGCGCACCACTTTTTCCCCTTCGGCCACAATGACTTAGAAGAGCGCCCCCGCGAGGGGCGTTCGTCGTCTCAGGGTGACGTGTGCCTCTCGCGAGACTCTGAGGCACCGTTTCGTCCCGTTCGGGGCTCCTCCCGGCCCTCGGACGCCATCCGTCCGGGTCGACGGCCTTGAGCGTCTCGACGGCGGCGGCGAACTTGCCGTTCCGCCAGATCGTCACCGGAGTGACGCCGTACTCCTTCGCCAGTTTCTCGTCGGTGCTTCCGGCCTCGGTGACGGCGTCTTCTTTTTGAAACCCTCGTTTCGCGTGCTGGTTCCCGACGAGATAGGAATGGTCCTTCTTCTTCGTCCGGTTGTAGTGCCGCCCCATGACGAGCGCGAGCTGGTCGGGCGTCAGGTTCCGGCGGCGAGCTCGGCCATCGCCCGACCGACGGCCGCAGCCGCCTCGGGGTAGGGC
>JAGOBQ010000153.1 GCA_017999215.1 Thermoanaerobaculia bacterium | reverse complement strand
TCGAATCGCGCGGTGCAGGATCAGGAAACCCCGGGGATTCGGCTGGTTCATGGTGCCCGTGTCTCTGCCACATGGGGATCCGGGCCCGCACCAGGGGTCCCTTCGCCGCCCCCGCGCCCGCGGAGCAGACGCGCCTCCTCCGTAAACGACCCGAGAGGCCGAATCCCTCTCCGTCCGCCTGGCGTAAGCGTACCGAGGAGGATCCTGATGACGGCATTCTGGAGGAGCCTGGTCGCCGCTGCGTTTCTCGGGGTCGCGACGACGGCTTCGGCCGGGGGCGACGGCGTCCACGCCTTCACCCTCAACCTGAACGAGGGGACCCCGAAGAAGCTCGCCGACTACCGCGGGAAGGCGCTCCTCCTCGTGAATACGGCCAGCAAGTGCGGGTTCACGAAGCAGTACGCTCCGATGGAGCAGCTCTACCGGAAGTACAAGGACCGCGGATTCGAGGTCCTCGCGTTCCCCGCGAACGACTTCCTGGGGCAGGAGCCGGGGACGAACGAGGAGATTCGGGCGTTCTGCACGGCGAACTACGAGACGACCTTCCCGCTCTTCGAGAAGATCTCCGTCAAGGGGGCCCGAATCCACCCGCTCTACAGGTATCTCACGACGCTCCCCGGCTTCTCGGGAGACGTGACCTGGAACTTCAACAAGTTCCTCGTCGATCCCGACGGGAGGGTCGTCGCGCGGTTCGGCTCGAGGGTCGACCCCATGTCGGGAGAGCTCACGAAGAAGCTCGAGGAAATCCTCCCGAAGAAGAGGTGAGCCCGCGAGGCTCGGGCGCGAGCGCTCGAAGGTCCGGCCGGGCGCCACGTGGACGCCCGGCTCCTCCGGCGGATCCGCCCGAGGACGGTCGAGGAGACGTTCGCCCCGGCGGCGGAGCGGCGCCAGGCGCACCGGGGACAGGGGAGGGGGGGAACGACGAGATCGCGAGGAGCGTCACGGAACGGCCAACGGCGCCCGTGAAAGACTTCTCCGCGATGAAGATGCGGCGCGCCCGAGCGAACGGTCTCGCCTTCCTCCTCGGCGCGGCGGCCGTCCCGTCGGCAGGCTGCTTCACGTTCCCCGCGACGCCGCTCCCCGGCATCGCCGCGACGGAGTCGGCCCCCCCGGGCGTCCTCGGGTCCTTCACCGTGACGTCGCCTCTCCTCGGGAACGTCACGGTCGCTCCGACGGCGTGCAGCGGCGGGGACCTCCACCAGTTCCTCGGAGGGGACTTCTCCGACCCGGCCTCGGGGCTCGTCGTCCGGCTCGTCGTCGATCCCCTGGAGGGGCCCGCCGCGCGCGTCTTCGACGCCGCCGACCCGTTCCGGAAGAGCGTCGTCCTGCGGCGTTCCGACTGCGCGGTCTTTCACTTCTCGCTCGAGCAGACGGGACTGACGATCAACGAGGTCCGCGACTGCCGCCTCTCCCTCGAGCTGGACTGCGCGCTTGCGGACGGCACCACCGTCCACGGCGGCGCCTCGACGACGCACTGCCACTGACCGGGCGCCGGGCGCCGCCCGCCCGAGCTCTGCGTTACGGGCGCGAACCCGGACGGCGTAACCGCCGGTCCTGTCCGGCCGTATCCCACCCGACGCCGGGGCGGCGGGAGCCACGATCCGCGGGGGCGGGGCCTCCTCGACGCGAAGGAGCGGCGTGCTTTCCCGCCAGAGACGGGGAAGGAGGAGGAGTGATGGCGTCGACTCAGCCGAGGTCTCCGGGGGCCTTTCCGAGGCGCGCGAGATCGGGGGGCCGTGGCCCGTCCCTCCCCGTCGTTCGCGCCGCCGTCGCGTCGGTCCTCGCGGCCTCCACGCTCGTGTCTGCGGGAACGCCGGCGCGGAGCGCGCCGGAAGCGTACGTGCGGGCGCTCGAGGAGCGCGGGCGGAAGCCGGTCGACCTCGTCCTCGGCGCCCTCGAGAAGCACGACCTGCTCATCTTCGACGACGCCCTCCACAACGCCGTCGAGCCGTTCGAGCTCTACGGCACGCTGCTGCGCGACCGTCGGGTGCGCGCCCGCGTGCGTACGGTTCTCCTCGAGGTCTTCTCGATCGCGGCGCAGCCGCACCTCGACGCCTACCTCGCGAGCCCGAAGGACGACCGGAGCCTCCTCGCCCCGGCCTTCCGCGACGACTTCTCGGGCTATGGATGGCGGTACTCCACCTACCTCGAGCTGTTGGCGACCGTGCGGGAGCTGAACCAGTCGCTCCCGCCGTCCGAGCGCGTCCGTGTCTTCGGCGTCGACCAGCCGATCTGGTGGGATGCCATCCGGACCCGGGCCGACTACGAGCTCTTCCAGGACTCTCTCGCCGGTCGCGACTTCTTCCTCTACGCGACGATTCGGAGCCGCCTCGACGGCTTCCGCGGGGGCGAGAAGGCGCTCTTCCTCACGAACACGCGCCACGCGTACATGCGTCTGCGAGACGCCCGCGGGCGTCCGCAGCTCAACGCCGCCGGCTTCTTCGCGCGCTACGACCCGGGGCGCGCCTGGTCGGCGCGCCTGCATAACGCGACGCTGGCCGTCGAGGGGACCGTACGGGACGCCGGCCCGCGCTCGACGCAGGGGCTGGAGTCGAAGTCGTACCGCTGGGTGCGGATGGAGGACGGCGTCTGGGACCGGGCCTTCGCCGCCAACGGCAACGTCCCCGTCGGCCTCGAGCTCGCGGGCACGCCGTTCGGCGCGGCGCGCTTCGTCGGGAACACGATGCTCGACGCGGCCCCCGGCTCGACGATGGCCGACGCCTACGACGCCCTGATCTTCCTCGGACCGATCGACGGGCTGCGCCTCTCGGGGACGACCGGCTTCTACGTCACGCCCGAGTTCCGGCCGGAGCTGGAACGCCGCATCCGTCTCGTGGAGGGCGATCGCCTCCCCCGGGCTCTCGCCGCCCGGGGCGTCTCGACGGTCGACGCGCTGCTCGACGGTCTCGCCGCCGGGACGCCGGCCCGGCGGAGCGACCTCCTCGATCCGGCGAAGTCGCCGTAGCGGGCGGCCCTGCGGCGCCGGTCCGCCGGGCGCTCGTTCGGGAATCCGTTCGAGCGCGCCGGCCGACGGACCCTCCTCGCGACCGATCTGCCGGGGCCCGCGTCGGGATCGGCACCCCGCCTCCCGGCCCGTCACCCGGACCGCGTCCGTCCTCCCCGACGTCTCGTCGTCGTCCGATGCCACCTCGTACGGCGCCCCTCGTGCGGTGCCAGGCGTGAAATCGTGTATTGTTGTCAACAATACACGATTTCACGCCTGGCACCAGAGCGGCGTGGCACCAGAGCGGCACGAGAGACGTGGCGCCAAAGTCCCTCGAGGTCCCGGGTCAACGGGCGTCGCGCGGGATGCGCCCGGAGTAGAGGTCGGCGAGGAGCCAGGGCCTGCGGGCGAGGAGCTCGACGATCGGGGGCGGGGGGACGCCCTTCGAGGCGTTGCGAGCCGCGGCGTGCCGACGGCGCGCGTCAGGTCGGGGATCATCGAGAGCGCGACGGTCGGGATGCCGGACGACTCGAGGACGCGGGCGACCAGTCCGACGGACCGGCAGCAGAACGGTCAGGCGGGGACGAGCGCCGCCGCGTCGACCCCCTCGGCGCGCATCCGCGCCGCGAGGGCGGGCGCCGTCGTCCCGACGAGCTCCGTCGCGTCGAGGATGTAGCCCATGATCGAGTAATGGGTCGGCGCGGGGCGCCCGACGACGCCCGCCTCCGCGAGCTCGGCGAGCCGCCGCATCGGGAGGACGACGTCGAGGTCGGCCTCGGCGAAACGCGGGTCGACGTGCATGTGGTGGACGGCGACGTCCTTCTCCGTCGTCCCGAGGGGGATCTCCCGGAAGCTCGGGTCGCCCCACCAGGGGTTGCGCCGCTCGCCCTCCTGGTCGAAGGGGCGGTCGTCCCGGCGCGCGACGCCGGCGGTCGAGACGAGGGCCACGGTGCACTCGCGGAGCGGTTTCCGGAGCGGGGTGAACGGGACCTCGCCCGCCGTCTCGCGCGCGGCCCAGGCCTTCATGATCCGGCGCGAGGCGAAGTCGAGGAAGCGGTAGGAGTCGATGGCCATCGGGTCCTTCCTCTCGGTGTGGCCGGCCGAGCCTACTCGTACCTCGACCAGTCGGGGAGGAGGGAGAAGCCCGGCCCCGGCCGGCCGCCGTCGTGGACGAGCTTCAGCCGGAACGGAGCGGGCGAGCTCCGGTCGATCACGATGCCCTCGTCGCCGGTGTCGTCGTACTGGCTGAAGAGCTGCCCGGCGAGGACGCGGAGGACGGCGGCGGGGAAGTCCATGCAGGAGCCGTCGGACCGGCGGAGGACCGCCGCGCGGTGGAGGTCGTCCTGGTGGAACCAGGAGAGCTCCGCCTTCCCGGAGCACTCCCCGGCGGAAGCGGGCCGGTAGAGGAGCCCGCCGTAGCCGTCGCCGACCTCCGTGAAGAGGATCGTGCCGGAGCGGTAGAGCGCCTTCGCCGCCGGCGAGAGCTCCTTCTCGAGCACGGCCCTCGGCGTCCCCCAGCCGGTCACCATCTGCTCGAAGGCGTCGGCGAGGCCCTCGGGGCGCTCGAAGTACGAGTCGCCGATCGTCGCCGCGCCGAGCCCGGTCACGAGGCTCGCGTAGCCGGCGGGGAGGGCGTAGCCGAGCCGCTTCTCGGCGGCCGCGACGGCGGCCGGCGGGCTCTTCTCGCCCGCCCCGATCCGGGACTCCGACTCCTCGATCAGGCCGCCGCTCGCCCTCTCGAACGCCGGGCGCGCCGCGAGGAGGGCTTTTATCCTCTCGGCAAACGGCCGGGAGGCGTCGCGGAGCGGGGCCGCCATCGGCGAGACGTCGAGGACCTTCCACGACTGGGTCCCCTTCGAGACGCGCTTCCCCGTCTTCCAGTGTTTCCAGCGCACCTCTCCCGAGAGGCGGATCGCCTTCACGGCCTCGGGGAGGGGGACGGTGCAGGCGACGCTCCCCGTCCCGTCGCCGCGGAGGTCGACGACGCACGGGGGCGCGCCCGGGACCTCGAGCGTGACTCGCCCGGCGACGTCCTCCCTGTGGAAGACCTCGACGACGACGGACGGCGTCGCGGCGGAGGCGGCGAAGGCGAGAGCCGCGGCGAGGCCGGCCGCGGCGGGCGGGAGGAACGGGCGCAGGCGGAGGGACACGTCGCGGAATGCTGCCACGGGCGGGAGACCGGAATCCACGGGTTCCGTCGCCGGGGCGTCCGACGCGGACGGCGGGCAGGGCCGGAGGGAGAGGCCTCCGGCCCGCCGGTTCACTTCCCGAAGTCGATCCGGGAGACCTCGTCCCACGGGACGTAGGTCTTCTGCCTGCCCGAGAGGACGAAGACGCCGGCGTTCCGCTCGGTCACGTCGCCCGACTCCTCGAGGACGAGCTCCTCCTTCGCGCCACGGAGCGTGACGCGCGTGCGGCGGCTGCCGGACGGGACGACGGAGGCGACCTGCGCGAAGGGAATGCTGTAGCTCACCCCGTCCTGGTCGCCGTCGAGCGTCTCCCACCCGCGGCTCTCGTCGACGTCGTAGACGACGCGTCCCCGGAGGACCTTCCCGTCGCGCGTCTTCACCGCCCCGTCGAGCGGCCCGAGCGGCGGGAACTCGTCGTAGCCGGGCCCGGAGTCTCCGTCCTCGAAGTCGACCCTCAGGAAGGCGGACCAGGGGACGAGGACGCGGCCGTACCGCGGGTCGTCGACGAAGAGGCCCCGGTTGTCGTCGTTCACGTCGTTCGTGCCCCGGAGGAGGACGTCGCGCCCGTCCTTCAGGATTACCCGCGACGCCCGGCGCCCGTCGCGCTCGATCGAGCGGACCTTCCCCATCTCGACCTTCAGCTTCCCGTCCTCGGACTCCCCGTCGAGGACGTCGGTCGAAAGGCACTCCTCCTTGTCCCACTGGAGGGTCCCGCGGAAGGTCCCCGCCTCGGTCTTCACGGTCCCCCGGAGCCGCGCCGGCACGCCGGGGAGGTTGGCGGGGGTCGGCTTGAAGTCGATCCGGCGGACCTTCTCCCACGGGACCCGGATCTCTCCGAGGGCGGCGTCCCAGACGGTGATCCGCGCCCCGACGTCGTTCGACCCGTCGCGGAACGGGACCTCCTCGCCGTCCTTCGTCACGAGCGTTCCCCTGTCGGAGCCCTCGGCGCGGATCGACCTCAGGTCCCCGAAGCGGACGACGAGCTGGCGGTCGACGTCCGACCAGCGGAGGCCGATCGGGACGCCGAAGACCTTCAGCTGCTCGCTGGAGTCCCGGTGCTCGCGCGGGATGTCGCGGACGAGGGGGCGTTCGTCCTTCGTGGCGTTGAAGTGGTCGGTCCAGAACGCCTCCTCGTTCCCCCATCGGAGGCGTCCCTCGTACGTCGTCCCGCTCTTCGTCAGGACGGTGCCGTAGAGGAAGCCCTTCGCGTCGGACCCGAGGAGCTCCGGCGCGGCGGCGAGGGTGAGGACGGCGAGGGGGACGACGGCGAGGCTTCGTGCGCTCTTCATGACGATCCTCCGGGTTCAGGAAGCGAGAGGGACGGGAGTCCGGACGGGGCGCGGGGCTTCGCCCTCTTCCCCCTCGGCGGCTTCTGTCTCTTCGTTCGGGGCGACGGCGGTCTCCCCGGCGTCGGTCCGGTCCTCGCGGCGGAGGACGAAGCGGAGGACCCGCTCGGTCTCCCGGTGGTAGCGGCTGTCGGCCGAGAGGAGCTCGGAGAGGAGGGAGAGGAAGCGCTCGTCGGTCATCCTCCCGCGCGCCCCCTCGACGACGATCTCGCGGAGGGGCGCCGGCGACCCGTCCGGCGACGCGCCGGCCGGGGAGGGCGTCCGGAAGCGGGAGACGCCGACGGCCACGGCGAGGACGGCGGCGGCGGCGAGGCCGAGCGCGCGGACGTTCCGCCGGGCGAAGAAGCCGCGCGGGCGCCCCGCGCGGGGGGAGGCCCCGGCCCCGGCGATCCTCTCCCAGGCCGACTCGGGGGCGGGCGCGGCCGGGGCCTCGACGAGACGCTCCGCGAGCCGGCGGGCGCCGGCGTAGAAGCGGCGGCAGGCCTCGCAGGAGGCGAGGTGGTCGACGGCGGGGAGGCAGTCGGGGAACGGGAGCTCGCCGTCGAGGAAGGCGGAGATCGCGAGGGCGTGCTCCTCGCAGCGGTCGGACGGAGGCGTCGGGATCATGTCGGGCTTCCTCCGCGGTAGGGACCGAGGGCGTCGACGAGGCGGCGCCGGGCGCGGTAGACGTGGACCTTGACCTGGGCGAGCGTCGTGCCGGTCGCGCGCGCGACCTCCTCGTAGGAGTGCCCCTCGAGGATGGCGAGCTCGAAGGCCCGCCGCTGGCTCCCGGGGAGCTCCCTCAGGGCGCGGGCGAGGGCGTCGGAGAGGAGGCGGAAGGACGTCTCCTCGTGGGGTCCGGGGCGGACCGCGGGGACGTCGCCGAGCGCCTCGGAAGGGTCTCCCGGCGTCGACTCGACGAGGCGCGGACGGCGCAGGCTGTTCAGCGCGAGGTGCTTCGCGGTCGCGAGGAGGTAGGAGCGGAGGTTCTCGATGCGGGAGGCCGGGCCGCTCCGCATGACCCGCAGGAAGGTCTCCTGGAGGAGGTCCTCCGCCTCCTGGGGCGGGAGCCGCCGCCTCAGGAACCCGAGGACCGGCCCGGAATGGAGGGAGAAGGCCGCCTTCCACTCCGACGGGTCGCTGCTGGGCGATTCGAGTCCGTGCATCTACATCTCCAGGGACACGCGGGGCTCCGGAAAGTTACAGCGGCACCGGCGTGCCCCGGCCCCCCGCCCCGGGACCGGCCGGGCGGCCGCCGGGCGGACCGGCCTCTCTCCTCCCGGCGGGGACCAGCGGCTGCCGGGTCGTCCGGACGCCTCGCTCAACGGCGGGTCGCGAGCTGCCGGCCGCCCGTCACGTCGAACGGGACCTCGTAGGAGAGCCGGGACGTCTCGAGCACCGTCTCTTCCTTCCCGGCGAAGCTCTTCGCGCTCCCGGAGACGTGCTTCTCCTCGACGACGCGGGCTCGGCGCCGCGGCGCGCCGTCACGCGGCCCTCCTCCTCGCCGCCCTCGTGAACGGGTCGTCGAAGAGGCGGGGGTAGGGGACGAGGAAGCGCTTCTCGCGCCAGGCTTCCGTCTGCCTCACGGCGTTGAAGCCGGCGGCGGCGACGATCCGGTCTGCGGCGGGGAAGAGGCCCGTCGCGGGGAAGGCGTCGCGCCACTCGACGTCCTCGGGGAGCGCCTCGGGCCGGGCGGGGGAGGCGAGGACGACGCGCGCGCCTCTCCCGCCTGCGGCGGCGAGCTCGCGGGCGCAGGCGACGAGGTCGAGCGTCTCCTCGTCGGGGCCCGAGTGGACGACGAGGACGTGCCGGCCCTCGATCGGCTCGGGCGGGGGAGCCGGCGGGTCGACGAGGTCGAGCGGGCGGAGCTCGCGGGAGGCCGCTTCGAGCGCCCGGCGGTGCTCGGCGTGGAGCTCCTCGACGACGAACGTGAGGTCGGTGCGCGGGAGTCGGAGCGAGGCGGCGGCCGTGTAGCGGTTCCAGCGGAGGAGGCGCGCGACGTGCCAGAGGACGAGGCCGGCCGGCGGAGCCCAGTCCGCGAGCTCTCCGAGGAGACCGGCGGGGAAGGCGTCGACGACGAGGCGCGTCGCGCGCGTCTCCGCGAG
>JAGOBQ010000006.1 GCA_017999215.1 Thermoanaerobaculia bacterium | reverse complement strand
CGAACAGGAAGACTCGCGGCAGGAAGAGGAGGAAGGGCAGCTCCAGGACCTGAGCCAGTCGGAGCGTGCTCACGCTGTACATGCCGAGCGGGAAGACCGCTCCCCAGTAGAGCGGGTCGTAGGTCATCTCGAACCTCCGGTAGACGTGCCTCCAGACGGCGAGGATCACGAGCATCGGGATCCACCACGTGGCGGTCGCCCAGAACAGCGCGGTGAAGCCGAGTAGGAAGGGCCGCATCTGCCCGAGGAGGGCCGACCGGGGCACGTTGGCGATCAGGGTCGTCCCCGCGAGCGCGGAGATCGCCATCGCTCCCATGTTGACCCAGTAGGGGGGCATCAGGTCGGACGGCGCGAAGCGGAAGAACGTGTACCGGTAGAAGATGAGCGAGATCATCCAGATGTAGAGCATTCCGCCGCAGAGCCAGAAGACGAGGCTGAAGAAGAGGAGGGTGTCGTGCGGCCCGGGGAGGCGGCTCGCCACGAGCCCTCCCAGGTTCGAGATCGACTCCGTGGCCACGACGGCCACGAGCCAGCCGCCGCTGATCCCGTCCGCCAGGGTCGGCTTCACGTCCTTCACGGTGTAGGCGGCGAAGACCCCGTACGTCAGCACGACCCAGAGGACGACCGCCAGGAGGAGCAGCGCGACGGCCCCCGTGAGCTCCTCGCGCACGAGGACGCACTGGACGCCGAGGACGCTCGACCCCGCGACCATCGTGAAGAAGCCCACCCCGCGCTGGTGGTCGACGAGGTCCTCGAGGACGCGTCTCGGATAGCGCGCGACCCGCGCGACCGTGAGTGCCCAGAGGACGACGTAGGTCACGACGTTGACCGCGAGAAGGACGTCCGCCAAGAGGCCGAGGCCCAGCAGCTTGCACGCCACCGACACGATGCCGGTGGCCATCACCATGGCGAAGTAGGCCGGGTGGAGCCGCTCCAGGCTGGTCATGCGTCCCCCGGCTCCCGCCGGCGCAGCCGCTTCGCCAGGCCTTCCATCTCCCGGGCGAGCTGCTCGACCTCTTTCGCGATGGCGGGCTGCTCCATCTCGCGCGAGAGCCGCGGGAGGCTGTCGGACATCATCCCCGTCACGACCCGGTGCATCCAGACGAGGCACGTGACCGACAGGCCGAAGAGGAGGATCCAGCAGGTCGTCCAGATGCCCGAGGCCCCCACGAGGGTGCCGAAGACGATCGGGAAGACGAAGCCCCCCAGGCCGCCGATCACCCCCACCAGCCCCCCCACGACGCCGACGTCCGCCGGGAAGTAGGTCGGGATGTACTTGTAGACGGCGGCCATCCCGATCCCCATGAACATCGCGAGCAGGAGAGCCAGCCCGGTGAAGATGTTCCGGTTGGCCTGGAAGTAGACGTGCGTGACGCCGCGGGCCAGGAGCTGCTTCCTGACGACGGCCTCCCCGGGCTTCACCGCCGGCTCGTGCCAGGAGTTCCAGGCCGGCCAGACCATGACGTCGCGGTCGTCGACGGTCCGATCCGGACGCACCGCGAGCGGGTACGTCCTGCCGGCCACGACGATGCCTCGAGGGGTGACCTCGTCCACGCGACCGGCCGACACGGCCATGATCCCCTCGCCGGGCGCGAAGACGTCCATGCGCGGCACGGCGAGAAGGACGCAGCAGGTACAGCAGCCGCCGAGCACCCAGTACATGACACGCCGGGCCCCGTAGCGGTCCGAGAGCCACCCGCCGACGGCGCGGAATAGGCCCGACGGGAGGCTGAAGGCCGCGGCGAGGACGCCGGCCGCCGACACCGAGAGCGAATAGGCGTTCACGTAGTAGGGAATCAGCCACTGCGCGAGCGCGACGAACCCGCCGAAGACGAGGAGGTAGTAGAGCCCGAAGCGCCACACCCGCATCACCTTCAGCGGCTCGAGCCGCCGGGCGAGGCTCTTCGAGGCCGACGGCAGGCCCTCGCGGGTGTACGTGAAGAGCCAGAAGACGACGGCCGTCACGAGGAGAGCCGCGGCGAAGATCCGGGGGAGCGCCCGCCAGCTCTCCACGTGCGCCCCCTTCGCCGTCAGGGCCTGCAGCACGAACGGAGCCGTCATGCTCGTCAGGGCGGCGCCGACGTTCCCCATGCCGAAGATGCCGAGCGCCGTCCCCTGCTGCTCCTTCGGGAACCACGTGGCCGTGTAGGCGACGCCGACCGCGAAGGAGCTCCCCGCGATGCCGAAGCCGAGGCCACCGGCGGCGAAGCCCCAGAAGCCGTTCGCGAAGCTCGTGAGGAACGCGGCCACGGCCGAGACGAGCAGCACGGCGGTGAAGACGACGCGCCCCCCGAAACGATCGGTCAGGATGCCGGCGGGAAGCCGCAGGAGGGACCCGGTCAGGACGGGGAGCCCGATCAGCCACCCCATCTCCGCCTTGTCGAACGCGAAGGCCTTGTTGTCGACGAGGAACGTCACGAGGACGCCGTTCATCATCCAGACGGCGAAGCAGACGGTGAACGCCAGCGTGTTCATCGTCAGGACCGTCCAGGCCGTCGCGCGCTCGCTCATCTGGCTCCTCCCCGCCGCGGCGCTTTCAGCGCTTCGCCTCGCCTCGCGCCCGGTTCCAGACCACGAGCTGATTCGGGCGCCAGAGATACGGCACGGGCGCGACCAGGGCGTGCACGAGCCGTGTGAAGCTGAAAGCCGCGAGGAGGACGAAGCCGCCCACGACGTGCATCTGCGCCGGGAGCTTCAGGTCGACCATCAGCTGGATCTCGGGCTGGAAGCGGACGAGGGACCAGAGGTATGGAACGACCGTCTGCGCGTACCACGCGCTCCCCCAACGGAGCGCGATCGCAACCCACAGGCCGGTGACGATCTGGAAGAGGAGGAGGACGTAGACGAGGATGTCGGCCCGCGACGTCACCACCCGCAGGCGGGACACCGTGGCGCGCCGCACGATCAGCGCTCCGAGGCCGAAGAGCGTGAGGAGCGCGGCCGCGAGCGCCGTGGACTCGAGAACGAACAGCCGTATCGGCACGCCGTTCCAGAGCGTCATCCCGCGCGGGAAGAGGAATCCCACCAGGTGACCGAAGAAGAGGGTCAGGATCCCGAAATGGAACGGGACCGATCCCCAGAAGAGCTCTTTCGTCTCGAGGAACTGGGACGAGAGGCTGCTGAACGTGAACGGGTCCCGCCGGTACCTCTGGATCGACACCAGCAGGAAGAGGACGACCGAGACGTAAGGGAGCGCGGCGAAGAGCAGGACGTTAAGCAAGGGCTTCAGCCTCCAGGTCGATGTCGTCGACCCTCTCGGGCGGGGGAAGCGGTTCGCCGCCGCCGAGCGGCGCGAGGAATGAGGGCAGCGCCCGCAGGACGTCGGCCCACGGGCTGTCGGCGTCCTTCAGGGCCTCCGTCATGCGCGTGAGCCCCGGGAGCAGAAGCGCGTCGACGAGCGTCTCCCGGTCCTCCCCGGGCGGCAGCGAGGCCAGGAGGCGCAGGACGGCCGGCAGGTAGTCGGACAGCTCGCCGTCCCGCAGCGCCACGCCCGCCTTCCGCATCTCGGCCACGAGCCCCGAGAGAAGCGCGCCACGCTGGTACGACTCGCCGAAGAGGTGATAGCCGAGGTGAAGCGTGCAGACCGGCGACAGGTCGAAGAGCCCGGAGTAGCGCTCCTCGGCCCCGCCTGGCGCCGCCGACGACAGCCAGCCCGACAGCCTCAGGAGCGCCGCGGACATCTCCGGCGCGACGTCCTCCGCCAGCGCGGCCCCCTCGAGGGCGCCGCGCGCGGACGATCCGCTCGGGTAGCTCAGCGCGGCCGCGACCACGTCGAGCGTGCGGGAGACGAGGGCCGGGTCGAGCCCGGCGAGCCTCACGAGCCCCTCTCCGGCTTCTTGCGGAAGCCCATTCCCGCGAAGCCCTTCACCGCGAGCGGCTCGTCGAGCATCTCGATCGCCTCCTCGCGGTGCATCGGCGGGATCACGAACCGGTCGTCCGCCGGCGCGATCGACGTCAGGTAGTAGATCGCCTCGGCCTCTTCTACCGTGGTGTCCGTCTCGGCGAGGAGCCTCGTGGCGTCCTCGAGCGTCACGTCGCCCACGGTGACGGCACGGCGGTAGATCCTCACCGCGAGCTGTTTGCGGAGCGCGTACCGCACCACGCCCTCGTTCCCGGCGCCGAAGAGGCTCGCCATGTACTGGAGCGGCAGGCGGTACTTGTCGATGACGCCGAGGAACCCGACCGTCGTGTCCCGGGTGCCCGACGGCCCCTCCGGACCCTCGGCGATCGTCGTGTCGTACCCCTGCTCTCCGTTCGCGGCCATCACCGGGAGGAGCGGCGGGACGTAGAAGAGCATCGGGAGCGTCCGGTGCTCGGCATGGAGCGGCAGGGCCAGCCCCCACTCCACGACCCACTTGTAGACGGGGGACTTCTGCGCCGAGGCGATCACGTCGTCGGGGATGCCGGCCCGCTTCGCGGCCGCGATCACCTCCGGGTCCTTCGGGTCGAGGATCATCTTGCGCTGCGCCTTGACGAGGTCCTTCTCGTCGGCTGCGAGCGTCTCCCCGATCTTCTCGGCGTCGTAGAGGACGATTCCGAAGTAACGGATCCGTCCGACGCACGAGTGGAAGCACGCCGGCGCCTGCCCGGTCTCCAGGCGCGGATAGCAGAGGATGCACTTCTCGCTCTTGCCCGTGCCCCAGTTGAAGTAGACCTTCTTGTACGGACACGCGGTCACGCAGAACCGCCAGGCGCGGCAGCGCTCCTGGCTGAGGAGGACGATCCCGTCCTCGCCCCGCTTGTAGAGCGCGCCCGACGGGCAGGCCGCCACACAGGTCGGGTTGACACAGTGGTTGCAGATCCTCGGGAGATAGAAGAAGACGAGCTTCTGCAGCTCGAAGAGCGCGCTGCGCTCCTCGGCCGAGACGTGGGCCAGGTTCGGGTCGTTCACCGCGTAGACCGGCGAGCCGCCCAGGTCGTCGTCCCAGTTCGGCCCGGCCTCGATCTCCATCTCCTTGCCCGTAATCATCGAGACCGGCCTGGCGATCGGCTGGTCCGCACCCTCCTTCGCTTCGAAGAGGTCCTTGTAGGTGTAGGTAAAGGGCTCGTAATAGTCGTCGATCGTGGGGAGATTCGGGTTGTGGAACACCGTCATGGCGCCCCGCACCTTCCCGACGGCGCGCACCTTCAGCTCGTCCCCGTCCTTCTCCCAGCCCCCCTTGTACTTCTCCTGGTCCTCCCAGGCCGTCGGATACCCCGTCCCCGGCTTCGTCTCGACGTTGTTCCACCACATGTACTCGGCGCCCTTGCGGTCCGTCCAGATGTTCTTGCAGGCGATCGAGCAGGTGTGGCAGCCGATGCACTTGTCGAGGTGAAAGACCATCGAGACCTGTACGCGTACGTCCATCGTCCTGCTCCTACAGCTCGACCTTGGACAGCTTCCGGACCCGGACCGAGGTGTCCCGGTTCGAACCCGTAGGGCCCCAGTAGTTGAAGTGGTACGTGAACTGCCCGTAGCCCCCCATCATGAGGACGGGCTTCTGCCGGATGCGCGTCAGGCTGTTGTGTCCCCCCGCCCGGCGTCCGCCCCTGAGCGGCGACTTCGGCACCCCGATCGTCCGCTCGGGCGCGTGGTACTGGATGCAGATGCCGGCCGGAATGCGAGCCGAGACCACCGCCCGCGTGCAGACCACGCCGTGGTCGTTGTGGATCTCGACCCAGTCGTTGTCGACGATCCCGATCTTCTCGGCGTCCCGGTCGCTTACCCAGAGCGGCTCGCACCCGCGCGAGAGCGTCAGCATCCGGTGGTTCTCGGAATAGGTCGAGTGGATGTGCCACTTGCCGTGAGGCGTCAGGTAGTTCAGGAGGAGCCCGTCGTCGATGGTCTCTCTCAGGTCGCCGTACTCGACCGGGTACGGTATCGGCTTGTAGACGGGCAGGTTCTCGCCGAAATCCAGGTATCCCTGGTGGTCGAGGTAGAGGTGCTGCCTCCCGGTGAGCGTCCGCCACGGCAGGAGCTTTTCGACCTGCGTCGTGAAGGCCGAGTAGGCGCGCCCGTTCTCGACGAGCCCCGACCAGCAGGGGCTGTTCAGGACGCGGCGCGGCTGCGCCTGCAGCTCCTTGTAGGTCGCCCGCGCCGCCCGCGCTCCTTCGGCGAGGTCGGTCAGCTTCAGCCCCGTCCGCTTCTCGAGGTACCTGTAGCCGTCGTATGCGATCTCGCCGTTCGTCTCGGGAGCCAGGTGGAGGATCGCGTCTGCCGCCTGCTCCGCGTCCCGGAGCGAGGGCAGGACCCTGTCGCCCACCGTCTCCGTGGCCCGCGACCTCACCAGCTCGTCGAACTGCTCTGCCACGTTCAGCTTCACGCCGTGGGCGCCGATGCCGTCCCTCATGGCCGGCCCGAGCGCGACGAAGCGCTGGTGCAGCTCGCGGTAGTCGCGGGTGACGATCTTCATCGGCGACATCGTCTTGCCGGGAATCGGCTCGCACTCCCCCTTCGCCCAATCCTTCACGTCGCGCTGCGAGATCTCGGCGCTCGTGTCGTGCTGGAGCGCGGTCATCACCAGGTCCTCGAAGGGCTCCGGGAAATGCCGGCTCGAGAGCTGGGAGGTCCTGTCCGCGATGGAGCGGAACATGTCCCAGTCCGAGCGCGACTCCCACGCCGGCGGGACCGCCGCCGAGAGCGGGTGGATGAACGAGTGCATGTCGGTGGAGTTCAGGTCGGCCTTCTCGTACCAGGTCGCGGCCGGCAGGACGATGTCGGAGTAGAGGGCCGAAGTGTCCATCCGGAAGTTGATGTCGACGACGAGGTCGAGCTTCCCCTCGGGCGCGTCGCGCCACACCACGTCGTCCACCTTCCCCTGGGCCTTCTCCGTGGCGATCAGGTTCGTGTGCGTGCCGAGATAGTGCTTCAGGAAGTACTCGTGCCCTTTCGCGCTCGCCATCAGGGCGTTGCCGCGCCAGATGAACCAGACGCGCGGCCAGTTCTCCGGGGCGTCCGGATCCTCGACGGCGAACTTCAGGTCGCCCTTCTTCAGGCGGTCCACCGTGTGCGCGACGACCTCGGCCTCCGACTTCGCCCCTTCCGCCCGGGCTCTCTTCACGACCTCGATCGAGCTCTCGTTCCACTGCGGGAAGAACGGGAGCCAGCCGTTCTTGACCGCCTTCACCTGGAGGTCGGCGGTGTGGCCCCTGGCGATGGTGGCGGCCGACTGCTCGCCGGGGACCGGGTGGTACTCGGTGAACTCCGCCTCGTAGCGCCACTGGTCGCAGTGCATGTAGTGCCACGAGGTTGCGTTCTGAAGCCGGGGCGGGCTCGCCCAGTCCCGTGCGAATGCGAGGTAGGACCACGGCGCGACCGGCGCGAGCTTCTCCTGCCCCACGTAGTGGTTCAGGCCGCCGCCGTTCTTTCCGACGCAGCCGGTCAGGATGAGCGCCACGATGCCCGACCGGTACATCAGGTTGTTGTGGTACCAGTGGTTGACCCCGGCCCCGATGATGATCGAGCACTTCCCGTCCGTCCGCTCCGCCGTGCTCGCCCACTCGCGCGCGAAGCTGATGACGGTCTTCCGGTCGATTCCGGTCAGCCTCTCCTGCCAGGCGGGGGTGTACGTCAGGTCGGCGTCGTCGTAGTTCTCGGGGTACTCGCCGGCCAGTCCACGGCTGACCCCGTACCGGGCCATCAGGAGGTCGAAGATCGTCGCGACCCGGACCTTCTTTCCGTCCTTCGTCGCGAGCGTGACGGTAGGGACGCCGCGGAGGACGACGTTCTCGGACTCGTACTGCTCGAACTCGACCTGGAGGACCTCGCCTTTCCGGTCGAGGAGCGACAGCGCCGGGTCGATCACCTGACCTGTCCGTGCGTCCTCCAGCTTCAGGTTCCACTTCCCGTCGGCCTCGCCCCAGCGGTGCCCGACCGATCCGCCCGGCATCTTCGGAAGGCCGCTCTTCGTGTCGAGGACCAGGAACTTCCACTCTCCGTTCTCCTCGCCCGCATAGGCGTCGAGCTCGCCGGCCCGGACGAGCCGCCCCGCCCGGTAGCCCCGGGACGTCGGCGTCAGCTCCACGAGGAACGGACAGTCGCTGTACTGCTTCAGGTACGACTGGAACGTCGGGGTCGGGCGGTCGGCGTGGAACTCCTTCAGGATGACGTGGCCCACGGCCATCCAGAACGCGCCGTCCTGTCCCGCGTGGAGCGGGATCCACTGGTCCGCGTACTTGGACACCTGCGAAAAGTCCGGAGAGAGGACCACGAGCTTCGTTCCGTTGTGCCGCGCCTCAGGGAGGAAGTGGCAGTCCGGGGTCCGCGTCATGTTCGGGTTGGACCCCATGACCGCGATCATCTTGGAGTTGAACCAGTCCGCGCTCTCGGCCACGTCGGTCTGCTCGCCCCAGATCTCGGGCGAGGCGGGAGGCAGGTCGCAGTACCAGTCGTAGAAGGAGAGGTTCACGCCTCCGAAGAGCTGGAGGAAGCGAGACCCCGCCGCGTAGGAAAGCTGGGACATCGCGGGGATCGGAGAGAAGCCGACGACGCGATCGGGGCCGTACTTCTTCGCCGTATAGACGTTCGCCGCCGCGATGATCTCCATGCACTCTTCGAGCCGGGCCCGTCGAAAGCCCCCCTTGCCTCGCGCCCGCTGGTAGCGGTTCCGCTGCACCGGGTCGGACTGGAGCGACGCCCACGCGTCGACCGGGTCCTCGTGCTTCTTCTTCGCCTCGGCCCAGAGGTCGAGGAGCGCGCCCCGGATGTACGGGTACTTCACCCGGATGGGTGAGTAGAGGTACCAGGAATAGGAGATTCCCCGCTGGCAGCCTCGAGGCTCGTACGGAGGGAGCGAGCGGTCGAGGAGGGGATAGTCGAGGGCCTGCATCTCCCAGGTGACGATCCCTTCCTTGACGTAGATGTTCCACGAGCAGCCGCCCGTACAGTTCACGCCATGGGTCGAGCGCACGACCTTGTCGTGCTGCCAGCGGTTCCGGTAGAACTCTTCCCAGGAGCGTGTCTTCGGGCTGACGAGGTCCTTGATCCACTTCACGAGAGATGCTCCTTCCCGTTCTCGCGACGCCGCGTGAGGGGCTGCCGCACGCCGCGGAGCCGGCGTCCCCAGGCGACGTTCAGGCCGACGAGGACGGCGAGCGACCCGAGACCGCCCGCCAGGGACACGCTCCACGAATCGTCCCGGGCCGGCTCCCCGCCCAGGTTCGCCTCGTAGAGGAACGCCCGGAGCGCGAAGGCCTCGCTCGCCTCGAGCGGGTGGACCGCGTAGACCTTGTTCATGAGCGGGAACGCGGGGCTCTTGAGGGCGGTGTCGAGACCCTCGTCTCCGAGGCGCGCGAAGACGTTCGTGAGGTCCTTCGCGAGGCGCCCCCCGCCGAGAAGGCCCTTCGATCCCCTCACGGTGTGACACGAGACGCACGGAGCGCCGCCGGCCTTCATCGGGGCGAGCCCCAGGAAGAGTTCCCGGCCGACCGCCCTGTCGCGCGCAGTGGCGGTCGTCGCGGCGACGAACCGGCCCGCGAGGTTGCACGGCTCCGTCGAGCAGCGGATCACGAGGTCCACGAGCATCCGGGACTCCGCGTCGGAGAGGCCGAGGTCGGGCATCCTCACGCCCTTGAACTCGGCGAGCAGGTTCCGCGCGTCGGGGTCGCTGTCGAGGAGGGCGCTCGGCGTCTTCACGAACAGCTCGAGCCAGGCCCGGCTCCGCCTCCTGGCGACGTCCTTCAGGTCGGGCCCGACGCGGACCCCCTTGCCCACCGTGTGGCACGAGCCGCACTTCCTGGCGAAGAGGTCCTCAGCCGGAGACTGTTCCGGTGCCTGAGGTGGGGCCGCGGGCGCCGAAGCCGTCGCGGCGGGGACGGTCGACGGCGTGGCGGACGCCGCTGCCGGAATCTGGGCCGAAAGGGGGGCGGAGAGGAGAAGAGGGGGCAGGATCCAGAGGAGAGCTGATCGCACTCGTTTCCCTTCCTCGTGAGCCGGCTTGAGCGCCGCGTCGACGTCAAAGGAAGGGCAAGGGGCGTACCACCGCGGAAACCAGCTCGGGACGGCACCGGCCGTCTCCGTGGCTCTCACTTCTGAGAAAAGGCCGGTCTCCGGTTCGTCAGGCTTGAGAGCCGCGCCTCCGGCTCAGGAGCGGTTCCGGCCCGTCTCGCCCCCCTTGAGTCCGAACCGCTCGAGCCGGCGGTAGAGCGTCGCCGGCGAGATGCCGAGATCCTCGGCGGCCTTCTCGCGATTCCCTCCCGACAGGCGCAGCGCCATCGCGATGTAGCCCCGTTCGAACCGATCGATCGCCTGCGTCAGGTCGAGATCCGGACCTCCGGCGCTCCGGACGTCGGACGGAATCTGCTCGACGTCGATCCGGCCGTCGTCGGCGAGGATGAGGGCGCGGTCGAGCACGTTTGCGAGCTCGCGCACGTTCCCCCGCCAGAGGTACTGGCAAAGCGCCCGCATCGCGCCGGCCGTCACGATCGGGACGGGAATGCCGCTGCGCCGGGCGTTCCGTAGAAGCAGCCGCTGAACGAGACCGGGCACGTCCTCGGACCGCTCCCTGAGCGGAGGGACGTGAATCTCGAGCACGGCGAGGCGGTAGTACAGGTCCTCCCGGAACTCGTGCGTCTCGACGAGGTCCGCGAGGCGGCGATGGGTCGCGACGATGAGCCGGGCTTCGAACGGCGCGGTGCGGTCGCTCCCGAGCGGCTGCACTTCCCGCGCCTCGAGCGCGCGCAGGAGCTTGGCCTGCGCTGTCTGAGACAGCTCGCCGATCTCGTCGAGGAACACGGTTCCACGCCCCGCGGCCCGCAGGATCCCCTCCCGCCGGCGCTCGGCTCCGGTGAAGGCCCCGCGCTCGTGCCCGAAGAGCTCGCTCTCGACCAGCGTGTCCGGCAGGGCCGCGAGGTTCACGGCGAGGAACGGCTCGTCGCGTCCGGCACCGAGCTGGTGGATCGACCGCGAGACGACCTCCTTGCCGGTACCGGTCTCGCCGCTCACGAGGACCGTCGCCCGCGAGCCGGCGGCGCGGCGGACCCAGCCCAGGACCTCCTGCATCGCGGCCGACACGGCGACGATCTCGGTCTCCGAGTCCCGCTCGTTCAGCATCCGGCGCAGGCGCCCGTTCTCCCGCACGAGCTCTCCGTGGGCCAGGAGGTTCGCCACCTTGCGCGCGACCTCCTCGAGGATGAGCGGCTTCAGGAGGTAGTCGTGCGCGCCGAGCCGGAGGGCCTCGACGGCCGACTCGACGGACGCGAAGGCCGTCGTCAGCAGAACGCCCATCTCCTCGTCCAGCTCCCGGGCCCTGCGGACCACGGTGAGCCCGTCCACGCCCGGAAGGCGAAGGTCGGTGACGAGGAGGCCGAAGCTCTCGACCGCCAGGCGCTCGAGCGCCTCCTCCCCCGTCGAGACCCCCACGACGTGGTGCCCGCGGCGCGAGAGGTACTGCACGAGGGCGTCGCGCTGGGCCCGCTCGTCCTCGACGATCAGGAGCCGGCCGACGGGCTCGCTCACGCGGCTCGTCCGGGCTCGGCCGTGGCCCGTCCCACGGTCGCCGCGGGCAGCGCCACGACGGCCGTCGTGCCGTGCCCCACCGCGCTGTGCAGCTCGATGTGGCCTCCGGCCTCCTGGAGGATGTCGCGGGAGATGCTGAGGCCCAGACCCGTCCCCTGACCGGAGCCCTTCGTGGTGAAGAGCGGCTCGAAGCATCGCCCGAGGACCGTCCGGTCCATGCCGGAGCCCGTGTCGTGGACGCGGAGCGCCACGTCGCCGCCCGACGGCGTCAGCTCGAGCCGCAACGTTCCGCCGTCGGGCATGGCGTCGACGGCGTTCAGGAGGAGGTTCAGCACGACCTGCATCAGGTGGTCCTCCACCATCTTCACCGGCGGCGTCTCGGGGTCGAAGATCGTCTCGACCGTCACGTTCCGGGCCCGGCGATCGTGCCTCAGGAGGCGAAGCGCGTCCTCCGTCACGGCCTGCACCGAGACGAGCGTCGCCTCGTCGCGGCGGCGCCGGGCGAAGTCGACGAGCTCCCGGAGGATCCGACCCAGGCGGCCCACCTCCTGCCGGACCGTCGCCATGACGGCGGCCGGCTCGTCGTCGAGGCGCGTCCCGTCCAGGAGCTGAAGCTGCGCCTCGATCGACGCGAGCGGGTTGCCGAGGTCGTGCGCGACCCCGGCGGCCAGGAGCCCGAACGCCGCCATCTTCTCCTGGTGAACGAGGCGCGCCTGGAGCTTCCTCTGCTCGGTGACGATCCGCTCGACGAGGAGGACGTGCCGGCGTCCGTCGGGCAGGTCGAGCGGGTGGCTCTCCACCGCCAGGACCTCGCCGGTCCGCGGATCGGTGTGCGGACGCGCGCAGGTCTTCGCCGTCCCGTCGGCGAACGTCGAGGCTGCGGGACACTCGTCGCACCTCGTCGCGCACGCGGCCAGGGCGTCGTGGCAGAGGCGCCCCGCCAGGCCCGGCCCGTGCACGACCTCGGCGGCCCGGTTCGCTCGCACGACGCGATAGTCCGGATCGAGGACGACCAGAGCGGAAGGCGTGGCGTCCACGATGAAACCGAGGAGCGCCCGGACGTCGCGAGCTTCCGTCGCGCGCCGGGCCGCCTCCTCACGCAGCAGCAGGGCACTCGCCTTGTGCTGGCGATAGCCCAGGAGCCCCACGACCATCCCCGTCACGAGGCCGGCCGAGACACCCCGCGCGTAGTGCAGAAGCCGCCGAGAGGCCTCGCTCCGAACGAACGACTGCTCGAGCCCCTCGAAGACGAGGAAGACCAGGAACACGGTCGCAGCCGCCGCGCCAGCGAATCCCAGGAGGTCCCGCACCCACGAGGAGGAAAGCGGAGCGACCTGCGGCTCGGCGCCGGTGGAAGCGTTCATCCGCCCACCGCCCACATGGGCGTCGCGCACGGAGGAGCGGCCGCGCTCGCGGTCTCGAACGGATGCCGCTCGGCCTTGCCACGCAGGGCGTCGCGGACGATCGCCGCGAGAGCCTCGTCCGGGAGTCCCCGGCGAATCGGGTCGAGGAGGTCGACCTCGCCGCCGCCGAGGAGGCAGAGCCGGAGCGATCCTCGGGCCGTGACGCGAAGCCGGTTACAGTCGCTGCAGAACTTCACGGAGAACGGAGAGATGAGGCCGATCCGCCCCCGGAAGCCCTGAACCGAGACCATGCGCGCCGGGCCCGCGTCGGCCTCCTTCGGAACCTCCTCCAGCACGAACCGCTCGGCGAGCCGGCGCTCGATCTCGACCGCCGCGAGGTGCTTCCCGGCCTGGGCCGAGACGCCGGGCATCGGCATGTACTCGATGAAGCGGACGTCGACCGGCAGGTCTCGCGCCAGGAGAGCGAGGGGGACGACCTGATCCTCGTTCTGTCCGGCCAGGATCACGGCGTTGATCTTCACGCGGGAGAAACCGGCCGCCAGCGCCGCGTCGATCCCCGATCGGACGGCGTCGAGCCGGTCTCGTCCGGTCATCGCCCGGAACGACTCGCGGGTAGTGGCGTCGAGGCTGACGTTCACCTGCGATAGGCCCGCCTCTGAGAGGGGACGAGCCAGACGCGGCAACAGGACGCCATTCGTCGTGAGCGCCAGGATCGGCGGCCGGGGCTCGAGCGCCGCGAGGGCGCGGACGATCGAGACGAGCCCGGCGTGCAGGGTCGGTTCGCCTCCGGTGAGCCGGACCTTCCTCACACCGAGCGACACGAAGAGCGCTGCCAGGCGGACGATCTCCCGAGCCTCCATCGCAGGCGGCAGCGCGGCGACCCCCGCCTCTCCGGCGGGACGGCAATAGGTGCAGCGGAGGTTGCAGCTCTCGAGGATGGAGAGCCGAAGGTATGTGATCCGTCGACCGATCGGATCGGTCAGGCCGGTCGGCTCGGGCGGGACGAGCCGCTCGGCCCGGTTCTGGCCTGGACGCGTGCAACCCGTGGTTCGAGAGGGCAGAGCACCGGCGTCCTCCATTGCCGCATATTACGCACTGGCCATTGGGGCTTCCATGATCCCCGTCATCCCGCGGCGCGAACGAAGGGCAGCGCGCACGGCGCGACGATCCGCCGAGGCACCTGACACCCGTCATACTTGGTGCGTCGACGACATGTGACGATGAGTTTCGGCAACCTCCTCTTCCCGGGGCGCGCCCTTGGAGGAAACCGTGCGGGAGAAGAAGCGGTCATGGAATTCACGCCCGACACGTCGGTCGCCTTTGCACCTCGGAGGCGAGCGGATTGCCGGGACATCTCGGTCACGCGCGCGCGGCTCCAGGCCACGACTCTCATGATGACTGTCGGAAGAACGAGGACACCTATGAAGAACCTGCGATCATCCGTCGCCTCCCTCGTCGCTGCTGGTTGCCTGCTCGCCGCCCGCCCCGCCGCCGCCCACTGCGACACGGCCGACGGTCCCGTCGTCGCCACCGCGAAGGTCGCGCTCGAGAAGGGGGACATCACCCCCGTCCTCAAGTGGGTCAAGCCCGAGGCCGAATCCGAGATCAGGGCGGCTTTCGCGCGGGCGCTCGCGGTGCGCCGAAAGGGCCCCGACGCCCAGGCGCTCGCGGACCAGTTCTTCTTCGAGAACCTCGTGAGGATCCACCGGGCCGGAGAAGGCGCGCCCTACACCGGCATCCTGCCCACCGGGACGCCCGTCGAGCCGGCGATCGCCCTGGCCGACCAGGCTCTCGGCAGCGGCAATGCCGACAAGCTGGTGAAGGCCATCACGAACCACGTCGAGGAGGGGATCCGCGAGCGGTTTGCGCGCGCGGCTGCCACGAAGAGGCAGGCCGATGCGAGCGTGGCCGCCGGCCGCGAGTTCGTGGAGGCGTACGTGGAGCTCACGCACTACGTCGAGCGCCTGCACCTGAACGCCACCACGTCGGCCTCCGCCCACGCCGGGGCGCCCGCGGCCAAGCACGGGCACTGAGAGACGGACGAAGGAGAGACGATGGAGATCACGCCCGACACGCTGGTCGCCGACATCGCGGCTCACCACCCCCGCAGCATCGAGGTCTTCGAGCATCACGGGATCGACTTCTGCTGCGGGGGGCACCGCCCGCTCGGCGAGGCCTGCCGCGAGCACGGCGCCGAGGTGGAAGCCGTGGCGGCCGAAATCGCGGCCGCCGCCGCACGCGAGGTACCGCAAGATCGCGTCTTCACCGACGCCCCGCTCGAGGCCCTGCTCGATCACATCGTCTCGCGCTACCACCTGGCGCTGCGGGAGGACCTTCCCCGTCTCGGGCGGATGGCCGACAAGGTGGCCGAGGTCCACGGTGAACGGCACGCCGAGCTGAACGACCTCGCAGCCGTTTACCGGGAGCTTCGGGCAGAGCTGGAGCCCCACCTCGCGGTGGAAGAGGAGCAGGTCTTCCCTGCCGTGAGGCGGCTGGCCGACCCCACCGGTCCGATCGGCGAGGACGTCCAGCCCGCCCTTCACGGCCTCGAGGTGGAGCATGAGCGGGTCGGCGCCGCGCTCGCCCGCCTCCGCGCGCTGAGCCGGGGGTTCGCCGTTCCCGACGACGGATGCACGACCTACCGGGCGCTCTACGAAGGCCTCGAGCGCTTCGAGCGCGAGCTGCACGAGCACGTCCACCTGGAGAACAACGTCCTGTTCCCTCGGGTCGTCAGCCTGAATGCCCACGCGGGGGCTCGTCGAGCGCCCGTGGCGGGAACCCCCTGACCGTGGCCGGCCGCTGGGAGGACGCGGGGGTCGTCCGGGGCTTCTCGACGGCCGCCGCCAACGAGATCCTCCTGGATTACGTCCGGGGCGAGCTCGCCCGCCGGCCGGGGCTGAGCGTCCTCGACGTGGGCTGCGGGGCGGCTCGCAACGCGGTGCGCATGGCGGCCGCGGGAGCCGCGGTCATCGGGACCGACGTGGCCTCGCCCATGCTGGAGGCGGCGCGCTCAAGGGTGGAGGCTGCGGGCCTGACGGACCGGGTGACCCTCGTCCGTGCACCCATGGACGCCCTGCCGCTGGGCGACGCGAGCATCGACCTCGTGGTCGCGCACGGCGTCTGGAACCTCGCTCGATCAGCGGCGGAGTTCCGCCGCGCGATCGCAGAGGCTGCCCGCGTCGCCCGGCCGGGTGCGGGTCTGTTCGTCTTCACCTTCTCCCGCGACACGCTCCCCCACGACGCCCGGCCCGTCCCGGGCGAGTCGTTCGTGTTCACCCAGTTCGCGGGTGAGCCCCAGTGTTTCCTGACCAAGGCGGAGCTGAGGACGGAGCTCCTTTGCGCCGGTTTCGAGAAGGACCCTCCGGGGCCTCTCACCGAGTACAACCGCCCTGTCGCCGGTCGCACGATCACGCAGGGCGGCCCGGTGATCTTCGAAGGGACCTTTCGCGCCGTCCGAAAGTCCTGAAAGCGGAGCCGGACGAGTCGAAGGACCTCTCGGAGAAGCCTCTCTCTCCCTGGTGGCGCTGCGCCGTCATCCTGGCTTCTCCCCTGCAATCGGGGATCCACCGGCGCTCGGCGCCCGCAGCCGGCGCAGCGCGGCAACTGCCCAGACCGCGCCGCCGGCAAAGGCGAGCAGGCCACCGGCCGCCATCACGCCGAGACCGAGTCCCTGCCCCACGTGGTCGATCTGCTGCTCGACGCCGTAGGCTTTCCGGCCCAGACCATAGCTGCCCGCGAGCATGAGGCCTGTTGCGAAGACGAATTGGCCCACGCCGTAGAGAATGGCCACGAGGCGCAGCGCCCGAGAGGAATCGGCCGCGCCCGGCGCCGCACCGGGCAGCAGCAGGGTGAGCGCCATGTACGCGAGCGTTACCGCACCGATACAGGCGTGGTAGTGGCCCGGAATGCGCAGGTCGGAACCTCGGATCAGCGCCCCGTAGACAAAGCCGACCAGCATCAGCGCGACGCTCGCCGAAAGTGGCCAGAGCGCTGCCCGCGACGGCGAATCCGGGTGGATCTCCCGGACCCTGAAGTGCGGTGCGAGGACGAGCGCGAGAAAGAGCAGGACCGCGGGAAAGAGCGCCCACTGCATCACCAGCACGAATCCAGAACGGTGGAACCGCCACATCGGCCCCCGCGCCAGGTGGTCGAGGATCGGGAGGAGCGGGATCGCGAGCGAGAGGGAGATCCACGACAGACGGTCGACGATCCGCCGCCCCGATCCCCAGGCAGCGAGCAGCGCCCACGCGACCAGGACGAAGGCGACGTTCGCGAGCTGGAGCACGTGGCCAGGACCCCACATCAGGATCTCGAATCGGGTCGTGTCGTCCAGACCGTCGGGGAGGCGCACGATTCCCGCTCCCAGCGCGGCCACCGCCAGCAGGACGTAGGTCGCCCCCAGGCGGACCAGGCCGCCGGTCGCGGCGAGCGTTTCCGCGACCACGGGAGCAAACCCGGCGGGTCCTCCGACGCCCGCCGGCAGGACGGACCGTCGGGTGCCGGCGCCGAGGAATCCACGGTCGAGATAGGTCGAAGCGACGCCGGCGAAGAAGAGCACCAGCCCGGCCTCGTAGAGCGGATGAGCGACGAGCGGCACGTAGTTGATGGGGTGAACGGTGCCCACTCCGGGCAGGAGCCCGCCGAGGAGCAGCAACGCCCCGACGCTCGAGAGCCATGGCGCCAAGGCGGCCGCCCGGCTCGCCGTCGGCGACTGCCCCGCTGTCAATCGATGGAAGTGAAAGAGCGCCACCGGCAGCGCGGAGAACCAGGCCACGACACCGAGCCCGACATGGACGATCAGCGCACGGCGAGCGAGGTCCGTGTCCGTGAGGTGGCGTGCCAGGATCGGCACCCGAGCCGCGGCCACGGCCAGTGCGACCACCCCGCTGCCGGCGAGCGACGCGACCGCCAGCACGAGCCAGTGGCGCGCGAGCCTGAGCCGATCACGAGTCATGAGACCCCCGGGACAGGACCGAACCTCGGTCTCCGGTCCTTCGACAGGCGAGGCGTGCCGTGCGCCGCGCGATTATGTGCGGCGACCCGGGGAACACACTGCCGGCATGAAGATCGCGGTCCTCGGGGCAGGCGGGGTCGAGAAAGGCACGCCTCACGCCTCACCCGACGAGACCGCAGACGCGACGGCACTCGGCCATCACCGGGCCAGCCATGGCTCTGGCGCGTTCGCCCCCGGCCCGCAGCACCGATTCGACGAAGCCGGGGTCCCGCAGCAGCTCCTCCCGGCGGAGCCGGGCCGTGCGAAACGTGTCCAGGATCAGGCCGAGCAGGCGACTCTTCATCTCGCCGTAGCCGTGGCCGCCCTCGCTGAAGAGCTTCCGGGTGGCCGGCCACTCACCGTCTGGCGTCAGCAGCTTCAGAAGGGAATGGAGCGTGCTGCCCCGTGTGGGCTTCGGAGCTCCGAGCGGTGTCGAATCGGTCACGATCGACATCACGGACCTCCGGATCTCTCTCTCGGGGGCGAACAGCTCGATGGCGTTGCCATAGGACTTCGACATCTTCCGGCCGTCGATCCCCGGCACCACCGAGGCGTCCGGCAGGATCACCGCCTCGGGAAGCCGCAGGATCTGCTCTCCACAGGTGTTATTAAAGGCCTCGGCGATGTCACGGGTCATCTCGAGGTGCTGCTTCTGATCCCGGCCCACCGGCACCCGGTCGGCCCGGACGATCAGGACGTCCGCGGCCATCAGCACGGGATACGCGAACAAGCCGTGGGTCGGTGCGATCCCCCGCGCGAGCTTGTCCTTGTAGGAGTGCCCGCGCTGCAGCAGTCCCATGGGCGTCACCGTCGACAGTATCCAGGCGAGCTCCGTGACCTGTGGCACGCCCGATTGGCGATAGATGACCGCGCGCTCCGGGTCGAGGCCGAGCGCGAGGTAGTCCGCGGCAACCTGCAGAGCGAGGGACCGCAGCACCTTCCCGTCGTGAATCGTCGTCATCGCGTGCAGATCGGCGACGAAGAAGTAGCACTCGTTTCGAGGGTGAGCCTGCAGGGCGACGAACTGACGGATGGCGCCCAGGTAGTTCCCGAGATGGAGACTCCCCGACGGCTGGACACCCGAGAGGATACGCATCGGACCTCCGAGCCCGGAATCGTACGGCATGTCGCTGTGACGCGAAGGCCGAGCTGCGGGGAGGAAGACCTAGACTCAAAACGCGGCGGTCCTCCCCGCCCGGAGTAGCTTCACGATGAGAGACGTTCGGAAAGTCCCCGCATCCACTCGCTCTGGCCAGCTCGGCAGTTACTGGGGCAACCTGGTCATGCCTGCCGGCGAAATGACCGTCCTCGACAGGTTTTCGTTCGAAGACGGCGCCGGCATCGTCAACATCGTCAAGCGAGTTCTCGTGAACCCCCTCGACCTGACGACGAAGCTCTATCACTACGAAAGAGTCGACAGGTTCAACGCTCTCGAAGAGTCCGCGGGCAAACACTGACAAGCGAACAAGAAGGCCCGCTGAAACATCCTTGAACGCGCTGCTCGAGTCGCTCTAAGAGAGCGTCAAGGCGGCCTCTGGGACGACCTCTTCGCGAGCTGCTTGGTCAGGCAGGGATCCTCCCGCGGAGAGCCTCGGGAACATGCGGACCTGGTTCCGCGATGAGGCTCCGCGCGGCTTCCATCTTGCCGAAGACGCCCCAGGCCAGCACACCGTGCACGCGGCTGTCGCCGCCGAGGTAGTAGACGACGCCTCTGCGGAACGGCTCCTTCCAGTCGGCGACGACCTCGAGGTGCGGATCGAGCTCACCGATCGCTTCGTATCCGAGGTCGAAGAGGTCCGAGTAGAAGAAGGGCAGATGGCGGTAGGCGGCGTCCGCCCCGGCCATCGCGCGGCCGGCCTCCCGCCCCATGCACTTGGCGTTGTCCTCGTGCTCGACTCGGATCCGCTGCCCGAGCGCCGGGCTCGAGAACCGCGCGACGTCGCCGGCGGCGAAGACGGCCGGGTCTGACGTACGCAGCCTCTCGTCCACGAGGATGCCGTCGTCCACGGCGAGTCCGGCCTCTGCGGCGAGGCGGTCGTTCGGGATGATGCCAAGCCCCGCCACCACGAGGTCGGCCCGGATCTCGCCCCGGTCGGTCTTCAGCGTGAACCCGGGGCCGTGAGCCTCGAGCCCGGTAAGACGCTCCCCCGGCCGGACCTCGACCTCACGCTCCGAGTAGTAGTCGTTCAGGTGCACCGCGAGCTCTCGCGGAAAGAGACGCCCGCCGATCCCTTCATCGGGGAAGAGCAACGTCACTCGATAGCCAGCCGTCGCGAGCGAAGCCGCGATCTCCGAGCCGATGAAGCCTCCGCCGACGACCGCCACGTGCTTGCCCACCGGGAGCGCCCGGACGCGCTGGTAGTCCGCGACGGTCCGGTAGTAGACGACCTCGTCGCCGCCGAAGGGCAGGCGCCGCGGGGCTCCACCCGTCGCGAGGAGGAGCCGCTCGTACCCGACGGTCTCGCCTCCCTCGAGCGCGACCCGCCGCGAGACCCGGTCCGTCGCGACGACGCGCGCGCCCGGCGCGCCCGAGACGGCCGCGACCGCGGGCAGCCAGATCGAGCCCTCCTCTTGTCCGGTCCAGAGACCCTTCGTGAGAGGCGGCCGCGAGTACGGTCCCACCGGCTCCTCACCGAGCAGGACGATCGACCCGCTCGCGTCCGTCGAGCGGATCCCCTGCGCCGCGGCGTGCCCCGTCATCCCGGCGCCGATCACCACGTACTTGAAGTCGGACATCCGTCCTCCCCTCGTCCTAGGTTTGGTCAGTCGCCTTCGCCTCCAGGACCTTCAGCTGGGCTCGAAGCGCCTTCTCGCGGCCGTAGCGCTCCGTCACGTCGCGCATCACCGCCACCACCCACTCGATCCGGCCCCCGGCGTCCTTCAGCAGCTGGATCGAGAACTCGACGGAGATCTGGCGGCGGTCCTTGTGGAGCGCAGGCACGGCGAGTAGCTGGCCCTCACCGTAGCGGGTGACGCCGGTCTCCATGGTCGTCTTCCAGCCGGCCCAGTGCCGGCCGCGAAGCCGCTCGGGGATGATGAAGTCCATCGAGACTCCGAGCGCCTCGGAGGCGCGGAAGCCGAAGACCCGCTCGGCCCCGGCGTTCCAGTACCGCACCGTACCCTCGTGGTCGCTGATCAGGATCGCATCGGGCGAGCCGTCCAGGATGCGGCGGAGGAGATCGTCAGGGAGCGCAGTCATCGAACCTCCGGGGAACGGATGAGCAGGCGTTTCGTACCGTCCCGCGCGATACGATATCCGAATCGGGCCTGCAACACGGCCCTTCGCTGCACCGAAGGGATCGTCGACGGCGGGCGGAGCGGGCTCGGCATCAGGCTCAGAGAGAGTCATGAGAGTGCCATGATCGACGTGGATCAGCGTTTGCCTCTGCCCTCCGGAGCATCCGGCACTTACTACTCGCTCCCGCTGCTCGAGAGAGCAGGGGTCGCCAACATCTCGCGCCTGCCCGTGAGCCTCCGAATCCTCCTCGAATCGGTGCTCCGCAATTGCGACGGCCGGCGCATCCACGACGAGGACGTCGAAACGCTCGCGCGCTGGCAGCCGAGCGCCACGCGGACTGCGGAGGTGCCTTTCGTCGTCGGCCGCGTCCTCCTGCAGGACTTCACCGGCGTGCCGCTCCTCGTCGATCTCGCCGCGATGCGCTCTGCGGTAGCGCGCCGCGGCGGGGACGTCGAGCGGGTGCAGCCGCTGGTTCCCGTCGATCTCGTCGTCGACCACTCGGTCCAAGTCGACTACTTTGGCCGGAGCGAGTCGCTCCAGCTCAACACGAAGATGGAATTCCGCCGTAACGGCGAGCGCTACCGCTTCCTCAAGTGGGGGGCGCAGGCCTTCGACGGGCTACGGATCGTCCCGCCCGGCTTCGGCATCTGCCATCAGGTGAACCTCGAATTCCTGGCGCGCGGCGTCCTCGAGAAGAGCGGTGTGTTGTACCCCGACACGCTGGTCGGCACCGATTCGCACACGACGATGGTCAACGGGCTCGGGGTCGTCGGCTGGGGCGTCGGTGGCATCGAGGCGGAGGCGGCGATGCTCGGACAGCCGGTCTAGCTCCTCCTGCCCGACGTCGTCGGCGTGCATCTCTACGGTCGGCTGCGTGAGGGCGTGACCGCGACCGAGCTGGTCCTGCACATCACCTCGCTTCTGCGGCAGGCACGGGTCGTCGGCATGCTCGTCGAGTTCCACGGCGAGGGTGCCGCGAGCCTGTCCGTGCCCGACCGAGCCACGCTCGGGAACATGGCGCCGGAGTATGGCGCGACGATCGGCTTCTCCCCCGTCGATGAACAATCCTGTTGCTATCTCCAGGCGACCGGCCGGAGCGACGAGCACGTGGAGACGGTGCGTCGCTACTTCCAGGCCCAGGAGCTCTTCGGCATGCCCGAGCGCGGCCAGTGCGACTACACGATCGTGATCGACGTGGACCTCGGCGCCGTGGAGCCGTCGGTCGCCGGCCCCAAGCGGCCACAGGACCGGATCGCTCTGGGACGACTCAAGAAGACATTCCTCTCCCTTCTGACCGATCCCGAGGGCTACGGCAAGTCGGCCGCCGACGCCGCTCGCCGCGTGACGGTGCAGCTGGGGGACGCGGCCGACCCACAGCCGGGCGGCGGTGAACAGTCGATCGAGACGCTTCCCGACGGACGTGCGAAGGACACCAACACGCTCACCGAGACCGAGATGATGAACGACCGGCCGACGCCCGACCGGCTCGGCGAGGCGAGCGGGCAGGCTGCGCGCCCTTCAACCTGCGAGCTGGCTCACGGCGACGTCGTCATCGCCGCCATCACCTCTTGCACCAACACGTCGAACCCGGCGGTCATGCTGGCCGCGAGCTTGCTGGCGAAGAAAGCCGTCGAGCGAGGGCTCAGCGTCAAGCCGTGGGTGAAGACCTCGCTCGCGCGCGGCTCACGCGTCGTGAGCGAGTACCTGACGAGGACCGGCCCACAGCCGTTCCTCGACCGGCTGGGGTTCCACGTCGTGGCGTTCGGCTGCACCATCTGTATCGGCAACTCGGGACCTCTCGATCGTGGGCTCGAAGAGGCGCTCACCAGGAACGACGTCATCGGCGTCAGCGTTCTCTCTGGAAACCGCAACTTCGAGGCCCGCATCCACCAGAGCGTGAAAGCGAACTTCCTCATGAGCCCTCCGCTGGTCGTGGCCTTTGCCATCGCCGGCCGAATCGACGTCGATCTCACGCGCGAGCCACTCGGTGTCGTCGACGGACGCGAGGTCCACCTCCGCGACGTATGGCCGTCCATGCAGGAAGTCGATGCGCTGCTGGGGAGCGCGTTCGATCCCGCGGAGTACCGGCGCGTCTATGCCGACTTCGCCCACCAGAACCCGCTGTGGAACCTGATTCCCGCCGGGACGGGGCACGACTACGAATGGGACCCGGCGTCGCTCTATATCCGCGAGCCGCCGTACTTCGAGCCTTCGATGGCGGCTGCGCCGCCGGACGGGATCTCCGGTGCTCGGGCGCTCGCGATATTCGGTGATTAGATCACGACGGACCACATCAGCCCGGCGGGGGCGATCCAGCCGGTGTCGCCGGCCGGCGGCTACCTGCGCGGCAAGGGCGTTTCCGTCCCGGAGTTCAACAGCTACGGCGCGCGGCGAGGCAACCACGAGGTCATGGTCCGCGGGACGTTTGCCAACGTGCGAATCCGGAACCTGATGGTGCCTCACGTCGAGGGCGGCATCACCCTCCACCAGCCTGGCGGCGAGCGCATGGGCATCTACGACGCCGCCGAGCGGTACCGCGTCGAGGGAGTGCCCCTGATCGTCATTGCCGGACTGGACTACGGAGCGGGCAGCTCGCGCGACTGGGCGGCCAAGGACACCCGCCTGCTCGGCGTACGCGCGGTGATCGCTCGGGGATTCGAGCGGATCCACCGGTCCAACCTCATCGGCATGGGCGTCTTCCCCTGCCAGCTCCCCGACGGCGTGAGCGCGCAGACGCTCGGCCTGGAAGGCACGGAGCGATTCGCTCTCGACCTCAGTGCGCCCCTTCGCCCGCGCCAGCGGGCCATCCTGCAGATCGAGCGCCGGAATGGACAGCGCGAGTCGGTACCGCTCGTGCTCCGGATCGACACGCCGATCGAGGCGGCGTACTTCTCGGCGGGTGGAATCCTGAACTATGTGCTCGAACAGCCGCTCGACCACGCGTAAGATGCGGGCACCCGTCGCGTCCCGGGGCGAGCCGGAGGCGATCATGAACAGGACCAGGCAGCTCCAGGACCTCGGCCAGAGCCTGTGGCTGGACAACATCACGCGCGAGATCCTCGACGACGGTACCCTGCGCCGCTACGTCGACGAGCTCTCGCTCACCGGTCTGACCTCGAACCCGACCATCTTCGACCAGGCCCTCGCGGGCTCCGCCGCCTACGACGAAGGCATACACGACAAGGCGGCATCCGGGCAGTCCGCTGAGGCGCTGTTCCTGGATCTGGCGCTGGAAGACCTTCGCCGCGCCGCCGACCTCTTCCGGCCGGTCTTCGACGCCACGGATGGCGTCGATGGCTGGGTTTCGATGGAAGTGTCGCCCCTGCTGGCCGACGACACGTCGGGCAGCATCGAGGCCGCGGCGCGGATTCGCCGGCAGGCCGATCGGCCGAACCTCTACGTCAAGATCCCCGGCACGCCCGAAGGCCTCCCGGCGATCGAGGAGTCGATTTTCGCCGGCGTGCCGATCAACGTGACGCTGCTGTTCTCTCGCGAGCAGTATCTCGCCGCAGCCGAGGCCTATCTTCGCGGCATCGAACGTCGCATCGCCGCTGAGCTCGAGCCGCGGGTCGCATCGGTCGCTTCGCTGTTCGTGAGCCGGTGGGACGCGGCAACCGGTGACAGGGTGCCGGCCGACCTGCGCAACCGGCTCGGGATCGCGGTCGCGGCGCGTACCTACCGCTCCTATCGCGAGCTGCTGGCGTCGCCGCGGTCGCGCCGGCTCGCCGCCGCCGGCGCACGTCCCCAGCGGCTGCTCTGGGCAAGCACGGGGACCAAGGACCCCGGGGCGTCGGACACGCTGTACATCGAAGCACTGGCGGCGCCCGATACCGTCGCCACGATTCCCGCGAAGACCCTTCTCGCCTTCGCCGAGCACGGCCAGCTCCACGGCGTGATGGCCGTCGACGGTGGCGACGCCGAAGCGGTGCTGGCGCGTTTCGCCGGAGCTGGCATCGACGTCGACGCGCTCGCGATCCAGCTGCAACGCGACGGCGCGCGGGCGTTCGTGAAATCGTGGGCGGCGCTCCTCGGGCGCCTCACCGACAAGCGCGCGGCGCTCGAGCCGAAATGAGTCCCGCAAGGTCCCTGAGGGGGCGACCGCTCGTCCGGGCGCCGCATCGGACAAGCGCCGTGTGACGCACGGGCCGACGACACCCGGGGCGCCGCCCGAAGCAGACCGGCGGACGCTGTACACGATCGGGCATTCGACCCGTTCGGCGAGCGAGCTCATCGACGTCCTTCGCGCGGCGTCGGTGACCCGCGTCGTCGATATCCGCAGCATCCCGAGGTCGCGAACCAACCCGCAGTTTGGCATCGAGGTGTTGCCGGAGACGCTGGCCGGCGCGGGCCTCGATTACGTCCATCTTCCCGCGCTCGGGGGCCTTCGCACGAACGTCGAGCTTGCGGAAGAGGGCACCAACGCCGGGTGGGTACGCCTGTCGTTCCGGAACTACGCCGACTACGCCCGCACCCCGCCGTTCCGGGACGGCCTGCACGCGCTGCTCCACATGGCTTCGAGGCAGACGTGCGCCATCATGTGCGCCGAAGCCGTCTGGTGGCGCTGCCACCGGCGCATCGTCACCGACCACGTGCTCGCGCACGGCATGGCCGTGGTCCATCTCTTCACCCGAACGAAGAGCGCGCCGGCGTCGCTGACGCCTTTCGCGGTCGTGGACGCCCAGGCGGACGTCTCCTACCCCGTGCCTGAACGGAGTCTCCCCGTATGCCGGTAGACGCACGCCCCACCGTCTCGCGCTCGCGGTATGAATGTCCCGTCGTGGCTCCCTACCGACTCGATCTCACGGTGAGCGTGCTACGGCGCTTGTCGACGAACGTCGTCGATGTGCTCACGCCGGATGGACAATACAGGCGCGTTCTCGCAGGTGTGAGCCATCCGGCGACCGTTCGTGTCACCCAGGTGAGTCCGGATATGCTCACCGTGACGATCGAGGGGGACGAGCGCGAACACAGCGGGGCGCTCGCACTCGTGCGCCGGACGCTGGGCGTCGACTGTGACCTGACACACTTCGACCGCACGGCGGCGGGCATGCCGTGGCTGACGCGCCTGGCGGCTCGAACGCGCGGCGTCCGGCCGCCTCGTTATCCGACCCTCTGGGAGGCCTGCGTCAACGCGATCGTCTTCCAGCAGGTCAGCCTGCAGGCGGCAAGCGCGATCATCCGCCGCCTGATCGTCGCTCTGGGCCCGTCCTTCGACAGCGAGGGCGTGCCCCTCTACGCATTTCCGAGCCCCGCGACGATACAGGGCGTGAAAGACGACCTGTTGCGCGCGGCCGGCCTCAGCCTCGGCAAGCTCACGACCGTGCGGCGGGTCGGCGAAGCGCTCGCGACAGGCACTCTCGACGAGACCATGCTGGAGGAGCGCCCGAGTCCCGCCGCCGCCGCTCTCCTCCGCGGGGTCAAGGGGATCGGTCCATGGACGGCTGCCGTCATTCTTCTTCGAGGGCTCGGGCGCCTCGACGTGTTCCCCGCCCACGACACCAGCGTGGCGCGAAATCTCATGCTCGTTTCCGGATCGGCGCAGGTCGATATTGAAACTGTCCTCCATGCACTGAGTCCTCAGCAAGGAATGCTCTACTACCTTCTGTTGCTTGCGCGCCTAGCAGGCTGCTGAAAAGATCGGTTCGAGACCGTTGACAGAACGGCGACCGGAGGCGACCTTGTCGACGTGCGCGGAGACATCGAGAAGCAGCCCGATCTGATGGTCACGGTGACCCCGGAGGAGCT
>JAGOBQ010000152.1 GCA_017999215.1 Thermoanaerobaculia bacterium | reverse complement strand
GCTTCTGCCCCGGGAGGCCGTAGATGAGGTCGAGGTTCAGCGACTCGTAGCCGAGCTCGCGCGAGGCGTCGACGAGCGCCTTCGTCATCTCGAACGGCTGGACGCGGTTGACGAGTTCCTGGACCTCGGGGTCGAAGTCCTGGACGCCCATCGAGACCCGGTTCCAGCCGTGCCGGCGGAGGACCGCGAGGTGCTCGGGCGTCGTGACGCGCGGGTCGATCTCGACCGAGATCTCCGCCCCGGGCGCCGGCCGGAACGCCGCGAGGAGGTGCTCGGCGAGGGCGTCGGCCTGCTTCGGCGTCAGGTAGGTCGGCGTGCCGCCTCCCCAGTGGACCTGGACGACGGGGCGGCTCTTGTCGACCCGCGCGGCGAGGAGGTCGATCTCGCGGTGGAGGTCGGCGAGGTAGCCCTCGACCTCTCCGCGCTCCTCGCCCTTGCGGTCGGGCTTCGGGACGACCTTCATGAAGCAGCCGCAGAACCAGCACTGCTCGTCGCAGAACGGGAGGTGGACGTAGAGGGAGATCGGCCGGCCGGCCGCGTTGGCCCGCTCGCAGGCGGCCTCGAAGTCGGCGGGGCCGATCGCGTCGGTCCACTCGGGAGCCGTCGGGTAGGAGGTGTAGCGGGGCCCCTGGACGTTGTACTTGTCCAGGAGCTCCGTCGTCATCGGGAGCGTCTCGCCCTGGAGGCGAATCGGGATGGCGGGCACGGGCGGAGATTACACGGACGGGAGAAAGACGGGCGTGCCGCGCCGGGGACGGCACGGTCGTCCTAGAATTCCCCCTCGGCGACGGAGATGCCGGGAAAGGCGCAGCGCCATGACGGAAGAGAGCCGCCCCCCGTTCTCCTGGGTGAACGTCCCGACGTCCGAGCCCGAACGGTCCGGGACGTCCCGCGGGCTCCTCCGGGCCCTCTGCGATCCCGACCGGCTCGAGACGGCCTTTCAGCCGATCTTCCGGGCGAGGACCGGAGAGCTCGAGGGGTGCGAGGCGCTCCTGCGAATTCCCGCCGGGTCCGGCTTCTCGGGCCCCGGAGAGGCGTTCACGGTCGCGCTCGCCGAGGGGCTCGGCGGGGACCTCGAGGCCGCCGCGATCCAGCGCGCCCTCCGGGACGCCGAGCCGTTCGCCGGGGACCGCCTCGTCTTCCTGAACATCCTCGCGACCTCCCTCGCGGACCCCCGCCTCGGTGCCGGCTGGCTCGTCGAGCGGGCGGTGGCCCACGGCCGCGTCCCCGCGCAGCTCATCCTGGAGCTCGGCCAGATCAGCCGGATCGTCGACTTCCCCGCGCTCGCACGTGCCCTCGAGCCGTATCGCGCGGAGGGGTTCCGGATCGCCATCGACGACTTCGGCGCCGGCTACACGAACCTGCGGATGATCACCGACCTCGCCCCCGACTTCGTGAAGCTCGACAGCGTCTTCGTGAAGGACGTCTTCGTCCACGCCCGGAAGCGGATCCTCGTCGAGTCGGTCGTCTCCCTCTGCCACCGGATCAACTGCGGCGTGATCGCCGAGGGAATCGAGACCACGGACGACCTCGAGACGTGCCTCGGGGCGGGGGTCGACCTCCTGCAGGGGTTCCTCCTCGCGCGTCCGGGAGCGCCGGAGGAGGCGTTCCTGGCGGAAGACCTGACGGTCGAGGCCGCGGGCGGACACGGCCGGGGCGAGATCGCCGCCGCCGTCTCGCATGGGCCGACGCTCGCCGTCGAGTCGCCCCTCGCGGCCGCGGACGACCTCTTCCGGGCCGAACCGGACCTCGACGTCGTCCCGGTGCTCCAGCGCGGCCGGGCGGTCGGGCTCCTGGCGCGGACCCGCGTGGAGACGTTCCGGTTCGGGTCGCGAACCCCGGCCGACGACACCGTCGCCGCCGCGATCGCCGACGCGCCGTGGGACCAGATCGAGGAGGGAACGCCCGTGGAGGAGGTCGCGGCGTTCGTCGCGAGGCGGCCGCGCGCGCGGCGATTCGAGCCGGTCGTCGTGACCGGGCCGGGACGCGCCTACAGGGGGCTCCTGCGCCTCGACGACCTCCTCGGCCTCTTCGCGCGGCTCTACGTCGAGAACGGGCTGGAGTCCCATCCGCTCACCGACCTTCCCGGCCGCGGCCGGCTCGAGGCGGAGGTCGACCGCCGCCTGACGCGCGGGGCGCCGTTCGCCCTCGCGCGCCTCAACGTCCTTCGGCTCCGGGCGTTCAACGACCGGTACGGAGTCCGTCGTGGAGATCGGCTTCTCGCACACGTCGCCGCCGTCCTCCGGACTCTCTCGACGGAGGAGCCGGGCTCGTTCCTCGCCCACTACGGGGCGGACGACTTCGGCTTCCTGCTGCCGCCCGAGAGGGTGGTCGAGACGACGCGCCGCGCGATCCAGGGGATCGCCGCCACGGTCGGCGAGTTCTACGACCCGGAGGACCTTTCGGCCGGCGGGATCGCCGGGCACGATGCGCGCGGGGGCGCGGTCGTGGTGGCGCCCGCCGCGCTCGTCGCCGGGGTCGCCTTCTGGAGCGGCGGCGGGGCGCCGACGCTCCGGGCGGTCGTCACGGCGGCGGAGGCGGCGCTCCGGGAGGCGCGTCGCGGGGGGACGCAGCCGGTCGTCCGCACGGTCGGCCCGGCCGCGGCGCCCGCGGCGACGCCGGAACGTCCCGACGAGCCGCCGCGGACGCAGACGAGCCTGCCGAAGCCGTACCGCTGACCGGCGGTCAGGCCCGGGCTTCGCGGGCGGCTTCGACGAAGGCGGCGACGTTCTCGGGCGGCGTCGGCGGGAGGATCCCGTGCCCGAGGTTCACGACGTGCGCGCCCTCTCCGGCGGCTGTCCGCGCGGCCCGGACGGCGGCCTTCACGTCGTCGGGCGAGCCGAGGAGGACGCCCGGGTCGACGTTCCCCTGGAGCGCCTTTCCGCGCGCGCGACGGCGCGCCTCGTCGAGCGGGAGCTTCCAGTCGACGGAGATGACGTCCGACGCCATCTCCGCGTACGAGTCGATGAGGTGCGCCGAGCCGGAGGCGAAGTGGATGACGGGGACCTCTCCGCGCTTCGGCAGGCGGGCGAGGAGCCGCTCCGTCGCGGGCCTCGCGAACCGGTCGTAGTCGGCCTTCGAGAGCTCGCCGGCCCAGGAGTCGAAGACCTGGACGACGTCGGCTCCCGCCTCGATCTGCGCGGCGAGGTAGTCGCCGACCGCGTCGGCGAGCTTCCCGAGGAGCGCCTCGAGGAGCTTCGGCTCCCGCCACATCATCGTCTTCGTGTGCTGGAACGACTTCGAGCCGCCCCCCTCCACCGCGTACGTCGCGAGCGTCCAGGGCGCGCCGCAGAAGCCGATGACGGCCGCGCGGCCGGCGACCTCCTTCTTCAGCTCGCGCAGGATCGACGGGACGAACCCGGTCTCGGCGGTCGGGTCGAATCCGCGAAGCGCCTCGACCTGCGCCGCGGTGCGGACCGGGTCGGGGAGCTTCGGGCCCCCTTCGTCGAGCCTCACCTCGATCCCCATCGGAGGGAGCGGAATCAGGATGTCGGAGAAGAGGATGACGCCGTCCATCCCGAACCGCCGGAACGGCTGCATCGAGACCTCGACGGCGGATGGCACGTCCGCGCAGAGGTCGAGGAACGCGAGGCGCTTGCGGACCTCGCGGTACTCGGGGAGGTATCGGCCGGCCTGGCGCATGAGCCAGACGGGAGGGACGTCCGGGCGGCGGCCGAAAGCGGCGTCGACGAAGCGCTGGCGGGAGGGGCCGGAAACCGACATGGCGCGGGAGGTTAGCATCGGCCCCTCGATGGCCACGACGATTCCCCAGAACACCGCCCGTTTCACCCCCGCCGAGGTCGCCCGCGCCACGGGAGGCGTCCTCGTCCGCGACGGCCGCCCCCTCGCCGGAGTCTCCACGGACACCCGGACGCTCGCCCCCGGCGCGCTCTACGTCGCCCTCCGCGGCGAGAGCTTCGACGGGCACCGGTTCCTCCCCCAGGCGACCGCGGCCGGCGCCGGCGGCGTCCTGATCTCGACGGCCGGCGACCTCCCCCCGAACGGCGCCGTCATCCGCGTCCCCGACACGCGCGCGGCCCTCGGCGACCTCGCCCGCTTCCACCGCGACCGCTGGGCCTCGACCGACGGTCGGAAGGTCCTCGCCGTGGGCGGCTCGGCGGGAAAGACGACGACGACCCGGGCGGTCGCCGCTCTCCTCGACGTCCTCCGCCCCGGCGAGGTCCAGTCGACCCCCGGCAACCTGAACAACGACGTCGGTCTCCCGATGACGCTCCTCCTCCTCGACGAGCACCACCACCTCGCCGCCGTCGAGATCGGAACGAGCCACCGCGGGGAGATCGCCCTCCTCGCCCGGGTCGCGAGGCCCGACGCGGCCCTCGTCACGCTGATCGCCCCGGAGCACACGGAGGGGATCGGGACGCTCGAGGACGTCGCGGACGAGGAGGGGGACCTCTTCGCCGCGCTCGGGGCGGACGGCTGCGCGATCGGCAACGGAGACGACCCGCGCGTCGCGGCGCAGATCGCCCGGGCGCCCGGGGCGCGCCGGATCCTCTACGGCTTCGGGGAAGGGTGCGGCCTGCGCGCCGTCGCGCGCGAGAGCCGCGGCCTCGCGGGGAGCCTCCTCCACGTCGCCCGGGAGGGGGGCGAGCCGATCGCCTACGACGTTCCCCTCGCCGGTGAGGCGGGGGCCTACGCGGCGCTCGCCGCCCTCGCGGCGGCGCGCGGCCTCCTCGGCGTCGACGCGCCGCCCGAGGCGCTGGGCGAGGCGCTCCTTCGGGTCGCGTCCGTCCGGGACGGACGCTTCGCGCCGGAGACGCTCGCCGACGGGACCGTCCTCCTCGACGACACCTACAACTCGAACACGGGCTCGGCGCTCTCCTCGCTGAAGACGGCGCGCGAGCTGGCCGACGCGCTCGGGCGGAGGCTCGTCCTCGTCCTGGGCGAGATGCGCGAGCTCGGCGCGCTCGCCCCGGCCGAGCACGACGCCGTCGCGCGGGCCGCGATCGCGTCCCGGCCGGGGGCGCTCGTCGCGGTGAACGGCGAGGCGGTGCGCTTCGCGGAGGCCGCGTCGGCGGCCGGCATCCCGGCGGCGTTCTTCGCGGCGGGCGAGGACGCCGTCGCGGACGTCGTCGAGATCGTCCGCCCCGGCGACGTCGTCCTCGTGAAGGCCTCGCGCGGAGTCCGGCTCGAGACCGTGGCCGCCGCCCTTCGGGCCGCGCGCTAAGCTGGAGGCGGAGGCCGAAGAGATGACCACGCCGCTCGTCGGGATCGTCATGGGGAGCGCCTCGGACCACGAGACGATGGCGAAGGCGGAGGAGGTCCTCCGCGAGTTCGACGTGCCGTACGAGATCTCCGTCGTCAGCGCCCACAGGATGCCCGAGGAGATGTTCGACTACGCGAAGGGGGCGGCGGCGCGCGGGCTGAAGGTGATCATCGCGGGCGCGGGGGGCGCGGCGCACCTCCCCGGCATGGTCTCCGCGCTGACCACGCTCCCCGTCCTCGGCGTCCCGGTCCAGAGCCGCGCGCTCTCCGGCCTCGACAGCCTCCTCTCGATCGTCCAGATGCCGGGCGGCGTCCCGACCGCCACGTTCGCGATCGGCCCTGCCGGCGCGACGAACGCCGGACTCTTCGCGGTGAAGGTCCTCGCGCTCTCGGACCCGGCGCTCGGCGCGAAGCTCGAGGCGCACCGGGAATCGCTCCGCGAGAAGGCCCGGGCGGGGAACGAGGAGGTCCGTCGCCCGCGGAGCGGAACCGCGCCGTGACGAGGGTCGGCATCCTCGGCGGCGGGCAGCTCGGCGCGATGCTCGCCCCGGCGCTCCAGGACCTCGGCGCCGACGTCCACGTCTTCGACCCCGACCCGAACGCCCCGGCGCTTCGCCGTGCGGCGCGCGCGATCTGCGCCCCGTGGCGCGACACCGCCCGCCTGCAGGAGCTCTTCGACGCCTGCGACGTCGTCACTTACGAGTTCGAGAACGTCGAGACCGAGGGGCTCGCCGGCGTCTCGGGCCTCGAGAAGCTCCTTCCGTCCCTCGACGTCCTCCGGACGACGCAGGACCGGGCGCTCGAGAAGGAGTTCTTCCGCGCCCACGGCCTGCCGCACGTCGCCTTCGCCGCCGGGAAGGGCACGGACGACCTGCGCGCGGCGGCGCGCGCGTTCGGGCTCCCGGCGATCCTGAAGACCGCCCGAGGCGGCTACGACGGGAAAGGGCAGTGGAAGCTCGCGACGGAGGCCGATCTCGAGGCGCTCCTCGCGTCGCCGGCCCGCGACGCGCTGGAGGCCGGAGGGTGGGTCCTCGAGGAGCCGATCGAGATCGTCCTCGAGGCGAGCGCCATCGTCGCGCGCGAGAAGAGCGGGGACGAGGTCGTCTTCCCCCTCTTCGAGAACGTCCATCGCGACCACATCCTCGACGTGACGCTCGTCCCGGCGCGCCTCCCCGCGGACCTCGCGGCCGAGGCGAAGTCGGTCGCCCTATCGGCGGCGCGAGCCCTCGGCGTCACCGGCCTCCTGACGACGGAGCTCTTCGTCGGGAGGTCGGCGCGCCACCGCTCCACCGACGTCCGGATCTTCACGAACGAGCTGGCGCCGCGCCCCCACAACTCCGGGCACGTCACCCGCAAGGCCTGTACGTACAGTCAGTTCGAAGCTCTCGCCCGGGTCCTCCTCGGCGTCCCGCTCGTCCCGCCGCGGCTCGTCTCGGCAGGCTCTTTCTGCATGGCGAACCTGCTCGGCGAGGTCTGGCAGGCGCAGGGATCCGAAGGGAGCCTCGACCTCTCGGCCTGGGAGGGAAGTCCCGACCTCCTCGAGGTCGTCCTCTACGGGAAGAGCGGCGTTGCGACGAAGCGGAAGATGGGCCACCTCGTCGCCCGGGGGGCCGGCGCCGACGAGGCGATCGCCGCCGCGCGGGCCTGTCGGAAGGCGCTCTCGCGAAGAGGACCGCAGGGGTCCTTATAATCAACGGTTCGGATGTCCGGAACCGGCCTCTCCAACTTCCTCTTCGGCCTCCTCGCCCTCGTCTGCTACGGGGGGGCGACGATCCTCTACGTCACCTGGCTCCGCCACCCGAAGGTCTCGGCCGGGCGGCTGGCGACGATCCTCGCCGCGGCGGGAGCGGTCTTCAACTTCGTCTTCCTCTACGTCCGCTCGCTCGCCCTGAGGACCGTTCCCTACAGCGACCTCCTCGGCTCGATGGCGCTGTTCGGCCTCTTCCTCGCGGCGATGAGCCTGATCCTGGAGACGCGGCACCACGACCGTTCCCTCGGCGCGTTCCTGATGCCCGTCTCGCTCTTCTTCCTCCTCCACTCGTTCCTCCTCCCCGGAGGGACGCCGCCGCCCCCGGAGATGCGCGGCTCCATCTTCGCGTTCCACGTCACGCTCAACATGCTGAGCTACTCGGCGTTCGCCGTGGCGTGCGCCCTCTCGCTCCTCTACCTCGTCCTCGGCCGGCGCCTCCGGAGCAAGCGGCACGTCCTGAACGGTCCGGTCTCGCGACTCCCCTCCCTGAGCTACCTGGAGCGGGCCGCGAGGACCTCGATCGGCGTCGGCGTCGTCTCGCTCGCGGCCGGGCTGACGATGGGCTTCCTCTGGGCCTACCAGGTCTGGCACGTGCAGCATCCCGACTGGCTCCTCGACGCCAAGGTCTGGGGCTCGGTCGTGACGTTCGTCTTCTACCTCTGGGTCTTCGTGCGCGCGCACCGGGGCGCGGCCCCCGGGACGACCGCGAAGCTCTCGATCGCCGGCTTCGTCCTCGTCCTGATCTCCTACACCGCCGTGAACCTCTTCTTCTCGAAGGTCCACTCGTTCGCCTGATGCCTCCCGAGATCGTCTTCGTCGGCTGGAGCCACCAGGGAGCGGACCTCGACCTCAGGGCGCGGCTCGCCTTCACTCCGGAGAAGACCCGTGAGGCGCTCGAGGGGCTCTTCCGCGAGCGGATCCTGACCGAAGGGGCGGTCGTCTCGACCTGCAACCGGGCCGAGATCTACGGCGTCAGCGAGGTCCCCGACAGCGTCGACGCCCTCGCCGAGTTCTTCTCCCGCTTCCACGGCGTCGAGGCGAGCGTCCTCCGCGAGAAGGCGTTCTCGGGGCAGGGCGAGGCGACGGTGCGGCATCTCTTCCGCGTCGCCTCGGGGCTCGACTCGATGGTCCTCGGCGAGGCGCAGATCCTCGGCCAGATCCGCGAGGCGCACCGGCGGGCCTCCGAGGCGGGGACCGCCCGCGCCGTCACGAGCCGGCTCTTCCAGAGCGCCCTCGAGTGCGGCAAGCGGGTCCGAACCGAGACGTCGCTCGGCGCGCGGCCCGTCTCCGTCCCGGGCATCGCCCTCTCCCTCGTCGGCCGGATCTTCGAGTCGGTCTCCGACTGCAAGGTCCTCCTCCTCGGCGCGGGCGAGACCGTGGAGCTGACGGCCCGTCTCCTCGCGGACGACGGCGTGAAGCAGATCACCTTCTCGAACCGGTCTCCCGAGAAGGCGAAGGCGCTCGCCGCGAGCTTCCACGGCTGGCCGGTGCCGTGGGAGGAGCGGGCGGCGGCGTTCGCCGGCGTCGCCATCGTCCTCTCGGCGGCGGGGGCGCCCGCGCCGGTCGGCACCGACGACATGCTCGAGCCGGTCCGCGGACGGGG
>JAGOBQ010000151.1 GCA_017999215.1 Thermoanaerobaculia bacterium | reverse complement strand
ATCCAGAGCTTCTTCGTCCAGGGTTTCTCGGCGGCGGGCTTGCGGTCGAAGAAGAGGACGTTCGCCTTGACTCCCTGGGCGTAGAAGATCCCTGTCGGGAGCCGCAGGAGGGTGTGGACGTCGCAGTCGGCGAGGAGCCGGCGGCGAATCGTCTCCCCGGCGCCCCCCTCGAAGAGGACGTTGTCGGGAACGACGACGGCGGCCCGACCGTTCATCTTCAGGATCGACCGGATGTGCTGGACGAAGTTGAGCTGCTTGTTCGAGGTGGAGGCCCAGAAGTCGTCCCGAAGGTAGGTGAGCGCGTCGCGCTCCTCTTCCCCTTCCTCGTTCACGAAGCTGACGCTCGACTTCTTCCCGAACGGCGGGTTCGTCAAGACGAGGTCCCAGGTCTTCCCCGGGTGGCTCCGGAGGCTGTCGTCGGTGGAGATGGGCGGCTCCACGTCCTCGCCGGCCGACGGGCCGATGCCGTGCAGGAGGAGGTTCATGGCGCAGAGGCGCGACACCGAGGCGACGAGCTCGACGCCTCGGAGCGCCTGGTGCTTCAGGTGCTTCTTCTGGGCCTTCTCGAGGTGGGGGTTCGCGGCCTGGATGTAGTCGTGCGCGGCCAGGAGGAAGCCGCCCGTCCCGCAGGCCGGGTCGGCGATCGTCTCTCCCGGCTGCGGCCGCATCACCTCGACCATCGCCCGGATGAGCGCCCGCGGCGTGAAGTACTGCCCGGCGCCCCCCTTCGTGTCCTGGGCGTTCTTCTCGAGGAGACCCTCGTAGGCGTCGCCCTTTACGTCCGCGTCGAGGGTCATCCACTGCTGCGGGTCGATGAGGTCGACGATGAGCCGCCGGAGCTTCGCCGGGTCCTGGACCTTGTTCTGGGCCTTCCGGAAGATCAGGCCCAGCATCCCCTTCTCCTTCCCGAGCGCCTCGAGGAGGTGGCGGTAATGCGACTCCAGGGCGTCGCCGTCCCGCTTCAGGAGGCTCGGCCAGGCGTACGCATCCGGGATTGGCGACGGTCGGCTCCACGGCGGCTGCGTCTGCTCGTGCGCCATCTTCAGGAAGAGGAGGAACGTCAGCTGCTCGACGTAGTCGCCGTACGAGAGACCGTCGTCGCGCAGGACATTGCAGTAATTCCAGAGGCGCTGGACGACCTGCTGGGAGCCGTTACTCGACATGCGCCCTCTCTCCGCCCGAATCGGGCCCCCTGATAATGACCGAAATCGTAAGTCTTTGGTTCGCGGAGGTTTGCTGTGCGACGACCCCTCGTTTGCAGGAGGCATCTGATAACAGACGGGCGGGAGCCGCCCTTCCGCTCAGGCGATAATGCCGCCACGGTCTCCATGCGAACGCCCGCTCTCGATCCGCGGTCCCAGCCGGCCTACACCCTTCGCGAGGCCGCGCTCTGCGTCCGCGTTCCGCCGGCAACGCTTCGCACCTGGACGGCGGGCCGGCCGTATCCGACCGCGACCGAACGGCGGCACTCCGATCCGCTCATCCTGCTGGCCGACGGCGACCGGGGCCTCTTCTCCTTCGTGAACCTCATCGAGGCCCAGGTTCTCAGGGCGCTTCGAACCGTCCACGAGCTCAGCCTCCAGAACGTCCGCAAGGCGCTTCGCGAGTACGGCAGGCACGACCCCAAGGACCATCCGCTCGCCTACGAAGACTTCCAGACCGACGGACTGGATTTGTTCGTGAAACGGTACGGCCAGACCATCAACCTGAGCCGCTCCGGCCAGATCGCCCTCCTCTCCACTCTCGAGCAGCACCTGCAGAGGGTGGACAGGGACGGCGTCGGTCCGATTCGTCTCTTCCCGTTCGTCCGCACCGGCGCCGACCGACGCGATCTCGTGTCGGTCTCCCCGCTCGTCGCGTTCGGCCGACCGGTGATCGAGGGGACGCGCGTCGGTACGGACGACGTCGTCGCCCGGATCCGGCGCGGCGATTCCCCCGCCGACGTCGCCGAGGACCTCCACCTCACCGAGCAGCAGGTCATCGACGCCTGCGTCTTCGAGGAATGGGACCGGCGTGGCGGCGCCCAGGCCGCCTAAGCTCCTCCTCGACGAATGCTGCGGCGGTTCGCTCGCTGTGGCGCTCCGCGCCCGGGGAGCGACCGTCGTCGAGGCCGGGTTCGACCGGGCACTCCCCCGAGGCACCCCCGACGAGGAGGTGCTCCGATGGGCGGGAGCGAACGGCTTCGCGTTCCTCACGCGCGACCGCCATCTGAAGACCCGGCCCGCCGAGCTCGCGGCGATCAAGGCCCACCGCGTCGCCGTCTTCTACGTGCCCCCGAGCCCGCGCTCGCGCGAAGAGCTCTGCAAGGCCGTGACGGCCGCGCTTCCTCGAATCGCTCGCTGCCTCGAAAAGGAGAACCGCCCCTTCGTCCGGCGCATCCTGCCGAACGGCGCGCTCAAGGACGAGGGACTCGCCTGACTTCTCGGCGCCGCGGCTCTTCCGGCCCCCGCTCTCTTCGGATCCGATCGAGGAGAACGCTCGCCGGCTCGTCGTTCGGGTTCTGAGGCACGAGCCGCCCCTCGAACGCCATCTTCAGAATCGACTGGCGCAGACGGGCGCAGCGGGCGAGGTTCTTCTCGAAGGTCGCATCGAGCTCGTCGACGACGGAGAGGCGCCGCTCGACCTCGGCCACGATGCGATGCTGCTCGGGGAGGGGCGGAAAGGAACGATCGTCGCGCGAACAAGCCAGAGAGTCAGGTTTGGCTGGACTCCGCCTGATGCCTTTCGCCGTAAGTCCTCATACTCCTGCTCCAGCACGAGCCGACTGAAAGGTCAGGACTACGCTGCGATTCCTCGACAGACAATGCCGGCCACGGCCTGGTTTGTCGCAGCTTCGGTCATTAGTTCCTCGCACTTGCCTCTCGTGCACCTTCCCGGTGGGGCAGGCGCGAGGCCTACCGCTCGAGCGACGTCACGCTTTGGGGCCGCCTTACGCCGTCACCTGGACTCGTGCCTGAACCAGCTCTCGAACTTCGTCGTAGACGGAGATCTTGATGTCGGCCCCAACCTCCAGGGAAACCACGAGACCGTACGGAGCGACGACGGGGGAATCCCCCGCGTCGGCGAGCCCGTCCCCGCGACACTCCACGGCGAGCACAAGGCGCCCATCCGCGGGGAGTTGGATCGCGCCTCGATGACGCTCGAGAACGACGTGGTGGACCGTGCCGCGCCCGAGCGCCCGCCCATCGACGTCCGTCGCCTCTACGTGGAAGTTGCTGCGAAGGCCGTCGATGTCGCGGAGCGACAGCGCGACGCCCCGGTACCGCCGGTTGTTCGGGCTAATCGGGCTGAACCACGCGAGCGTGACCGTCACCCGTCGGAATCCAACGTACGCGTTCAACGCATCCGGGAGCTGCACGGCGTGCTGCTGGATTGTGTTCATCCGCGCTCGCCCGCCGCCGACAAGCGTGACGCGGTCTCTCGTGCACGCCTCAATGCGGTCTGGCTCGACGACCCCGTGGCCGAGGAATGCCGACGCACTGTCCCGGAGCCCCTGATCGGCGTGTCCGGCGCTCACGAGCGCCTGGCGGGTAATCGCGAACGCGTCGTCGCTCCACCGGGCGCCGTGGACAAGGAGGGCCTTCAGAATCACCGCATCGGGGACGCCGTCGAGGTCGTCCCCCCGGCTCGACATCCGCATCTCCGATACGATGGGGAGGAGCAACCCGGCGAGCCGACTCGCGCGGGCGGAGGCGTTACTCGTTCCGAAGTCCCAGAGGGCGCGGCGCGTTTCACCCACGGTCTCCGACGGCGCGGCGTGGAGGATTCCCGGGGGTTGACCCCGCCGACGCACGACCTCGAACGCCCCCTGTGGGCCCGACACCGCGGGTCGATAGAGAACCCGTCCCGCCGGGAGAAGGACCTCCGGTTTGACCGCTCGCCGGAAGCCCCGCCCGAGGCGGCTGTAGGGCGCCGGGAGCCCTTCCGTCTCGGTCAACATCTGCTCTTCCGGGAAACGCGGCGTGAACGCGCCGCCAGCGTCACTGTCCGCCGCGCCGACCGTGAGGGCGTTGATTGAGTCCGCGGGTGCGAGCAAGCGTCGGTCGTTCTGCGAAGCGACGAGGGCCCGCATCACCCCCGCTTCGCGCGGCTCGGGTGGCACGACCTGGACGGTCAACGGCTCCGAGGCATTCCCGGCGCTCACGACGAAGAGGAGGTTGTACTTCCACGCGAGCCAGTCGAGCAGCCTCCCGAGGGGTGAGACTTCGCGGTCGAATGGCTCGTACAAGTTCCCGAGAGAGAGGTTCACCACCCGAACCGTCGGGGCGGATGCCGGTTCCGTCCCCTCTCCCTCGACGATTCTCCGAATCGCTCGGTGCAGGAGGTCAACCCAGAGCTCGCCGTCCGGGGCCTGCTCAACCTTGAGGTGCTCGTGCGGACGAAGGACGGGCCGCACGTAGAGCGCACTCGGGAGCGGTGACGCCGGCTCGTTCATGTCATCCCACAGGATGATCGACGCCATCGCGGTCCCGTGCTGCCGATCGCGGCTCTCATATTCCGCTGCCCAGGAGTCTGGATCATCCACGACGAGCCGGTCACGGAGAGCGTCGTGCCCCTCCATTGGGAGCCCGTCGAGCAGCGCAACGACAGGTGCGCCGAGCGGGCCCCCAGGGCGTACGACGGACGACGGGCACGTGGCCTGCGGAGCCTCCACCGCCGTGTTCCGACTCGCACCGAACTGCGGGACGGGCTTCAGGAGCCGCACCTCGTCGATGGAGACGAGGGCGACGCCGTCGGCCTCAATGAGCTTCCGTACGTTGCTGACGGGCAGTTGGGCGAGGACCGCGTGGTATCTGATCTCCGGGATGCGCACGTCCTTCAGGACCTTGCCCCCAGCTGTCGCGACGGCCTCCTGCACTCGCGCCATCGCGTGGGCCGCAGACGCACCATCCTGGCGCGGCCAGATCTCCACCTCGACCGGCATGTCTTCTGAGGACGCCTCCTGCCGCACCTTCCAGTCTTCGGATAGCCCGGTATTGCGAAGACGGTCCGCTGCACCCCAGAGCCGCACCTCCTTCAGGTGACCGAAGAGCTCGGACCAGTTCGGATGACCTCGCAGCTGCTTGTCGCTCGACCACCTCTTCCAGAGGCTGAGGAGCTGCTCGAGGGCGGCCTGGCTCGACATGACAGCGTACAGCCGAACGCGGACCTTCTGTCCCGGTTTGCCCGCCGTGAAGAAGTCGCTGTCTGCGTCGACCGCCAGGTCTTCCTCGAGGAGTTCCTCGAACCCAGCGACCTGGCGGAGCGCCTGAATCGCCTTCTCCGTCGGCCGCTCGAACTCGAGGACGAGCACCCGCTCTGGGACAGGGGCGTCTGGGGTGAGCTGGATCGTTATCCGCTCCTGCTCCACCGCGGCCTCGAGCGCGCTAAAGCGCGGGGTCAAGATCTCGACACGTCTCTCCTTCTTCGGGAACGTGTAGCCATTGGACCGTGCCACCGGGGGCCGAGGAGACGGCGCAGCCGAGACCGCAGCCTTCGGGAGCACGAGGAGCGGACGAGGAGTCTCAGGCATCAGCCAGTCGATCGAGGCAAGAGCTTCTGTCGCACTGGCTGAATCCGCGTGCGCCGCTTGAGGCAGTCACGAGCAATGAGCGTGGGCTGCGCACCCGGGCCTGCGAGGATCACGCGGCGCTGCACGTCCCGACAGAATTCCTCGAGATCGGAGAAATTCGCGCCCTTGAAGCTCGTGCGGACGAGCTGTGTCGAGAGCCCGAGACGAATCCCTTGTCGCGTCTCGAAGCTGTGAAGCCACGCTTGAACCTGCGCAGGCGTCGGTCGTTCGAGGGAGAGCGTGAGTTGGAAGCGCCTCCAGGCTGCTCGGTCGAGGAGCTCCGGGTGGTTCGTCGCAACCACGACGACGACGTAACTCGGTAGATCGTCGAGATTCAGGAGGAGGGCGCTGACGATCCGCTTGATTTCGCCGGTCTCGTGCTCATCACCACGCTCCTTCGCGATCGCATCGAACTCGTCGAAGAAGAGGACGCAGCGACGTGGTCGGATGAGGTCGAAGAGACGTGAGAGCCTGACCGAGGTCTCTCCGAGGAAACTCGTGATGATCGACTCGTACCGGACGCGAAGAAACGGGACGGCGAGTTCCGACGCGAGCGCCTCTGCGAGGGAGGTCTTCCCATTCCCCGGAGGACCCACGAGGAGGACGCGGTTCCTCGGTTCGACGCCGTGCGACCGCAACAACTCGGCACGTGCCTGTTCCTCGACGAGGTCGGCGCAGTCACGCTCGACTGCTGCGTCGAGCGTGAGATCCCTAATGAGTCGTCGGGGCGTCTGCTCCGCAAAGAGTCCAAGGGAGTTCGAAGACGCGGGGTTCGGTAGAGTCGGCTTCTCCGCAGGGGCCGACGAGACGAGATCCACGAGGCGATCTGCAAAGACCCCGTGCTGCTTCTGCCTCTCATCAGCCGCCATTGCCTCAACGACCCGGCGCAGACCGCTTTGGTCCCCTGCCCTCGCGGCTCTGACGAGACTTAGGATGAGGTCCGTTCTTGCCATGTAATTGCAGGTTCGACGCTTAGATCCCGTCCCAGTACGGTATTGAGTTGAAGGAGGTTATCAGAACTCCTGCCACGCTCCTCATCCCGCATTCCGAGGGCCTAAGCTCTTCCTCGACGAGTGCCGCGGCGGTTCGCTCACAGCGTCGTTCTGCGCCCGAGGAGCGACCGTGGTCGAGGCCGGCCTTGAGCCGCCGCTTCCCCGAGGCACTCCCTACGAGGAGGTGCTCCGATGGGCGGGAGCGATCGGCTTCACGTTCCTCGCGCGAAACCGGCGTCTGAAGGCCCGGCCCGCTGATCCTGCACCGATTAGAGCCCACTGCGTCGCCGCCTCTTACGTGCCCCCGAGCCCGCCTTCACGCCATGGGCTTGCGGCTTCGCCTGCGCACGCTCTTCGCGGATGCGCTCGAGGAGGATGCTCGCCGGCTCGTCGTTTGGGTCCTGCGGCACCAGCCGCCCCTCGAACGCCATCTTCAGAATCGACTGGCGCAGACGGGCGCAGCGGGCGAGGTTCTTCTCGACGGTCGCCTCGAGCTCGTCGACGAGGGAGAGGCGCCGCTCGACCTCCACGACGATGCGTTCCTGCTCCAGTAGTGGCGGCACCGGCACTGGCAACGGTTCCACATCTCCGTGATTGATCTGGGGAACGTTGGAACCATCCGCCAGCCGGCCCAGTTTCAACTGCCTGAACCACAAATGGAGCCAAGGACTGATGCACCCAACGGGTTCCGCGGCCATGATGTTCAGGTCCGTGGCGGAGGGCATTACGAGGATCCGCTTCTTGTTTGTCGCGATTGCTCCGCCTCGCTTCGGGAAAATGACTGCTCCAACACCGAACAACCGAAGGCCGAGAGCTCGCGCCGACTCTCTCGTCAGGAACGCCGTGCCTCCGCGCATCTGGTGATCGTTGCCAGGCAAGTTCATGTCCGAAACTCGGAACCAAGGCACGGGACCCGAGGCCGAGATCGCGGCCTCGATACCCTTCGGCGTGTTTCCGCTACCGATGAAGGCCAGCTGCCTTAGGCTAGCGACGGCCCAGGCTTGCGGCTTCGATGCCTTATCCGTGGAAACGGGCTCGGGCTCTCGATACCTCGCTTTCCAGTCGCTATCCGGAGGGACCTTTCCCGCCGCCTCCATTCTCGCGATCTGGTCAGCCTCCCACCGTGCGCGGCGCTCCTTCAGGATTCGCTTCAGCAGCTCCTCGCCCGACTCGAACGACCGCCCCTCCCGCCGGGCCAGCTCGGCCTCGGTCGGCACGAGGCGCCCCTCGCACGCGGCCTTCAACACCGACGCCCGGTAGCGTCTGAGGTTCGCCTTGACCCGCTGGAGTCCCGCCACGGCGGCATCGAGGCGCGTGAACTGCTTCTCGACCTCGTCAACGATGCGACGCTGCTCTTCCTTAGGCGGAAGTAGAAACGGCGTCTCCTCGATATGGTTCCGACGAAGATTGTTGATATTCACGCCTGCCGCGAGTTCCGAAACTCGGTTCCGATAGGTACTCGTCTGAAGGAACAGGTACAGGAATCCCGGTTCAACGACGGTCCGGGGTCGAAGAGCGAAGCAGAACGCCCCGAAGCTTCCATGCCACGGCACAGCCAGCATCGCTGCCTTGCCCACGACGCTGCGGCTGCCGCTGGACGCAGCGATCACGGAATCTCCTCGCCTGAGCCGCTGCTCGGCGGATACGTTCGCGGACGGCACGTAGACGAGATCATCAAAGTCGAGACCGGCGCCAATGTTCGTCGCCCTGAGAATCGGAACCAGGCCGTCCGCAGGTGCGTCCCGCGAGTCCTGCTTTTCGTAGGAAACGCCACGGATCACATCGATGACATCCCCGAGGCGCGTCAGTACCCATCTGTCGAGCGTCGGGGTACTCCTGCGTCCATCTAATGCTGTTGGGAGTTCCATCACGCCGCGAGCACCTCATTCAACTCCTCGAGCAGCCCCGGCAGTTGGCCACGTCCTGTCAAGTGGTGTACGAGGGAGGGGGCCACGGAGCATCGATCGGCTCGATTCAGGCTGCCGTAAGAAGAGCGGGTTGATCGGCGTCTGAGGTTGCGCGGGCGGGGTTGAGGACAGC
>JAGOBQ010000150.1 GCA_017999215.1 Thermoanaerobaculia bacterium | reverse complement strand
TGTAGAACGAGAGCAGCTGGTCGACGGCCGTACGCGGCGCGAGCGGGTCGTCGGCGAAGCTGAAGGCGAGGATCGGCGCCTCGACCGCGGCGAAGTGGGGCCGGAGCGGGAGTCCCGCTTCGTCGACCATGTACTCCGGGTTCCGGCACCAGCGCGCCCATTCGAGCGCGACCCCCTTCGGGAGGTCCTCGCCGAGCCCGAGCGCGCGGGACGGGAAATAGCCGCAGAGCGCGGTCGCCGCCGGCATCAGCCCCCACCAGAGCCCGGCCATCAGGTACCGCCGCGGCACCGGCCAGTGCCGGACCCAGCCGCTCTGGGCCGCGACGGCGAGGACCGCGGAGATCCGCGAGGCCGATGGGGCCAGGCCGAGGATCTGCCCCCCCGCGCTGTGTCCCACGACGAGGAGCGGGCGCCCGGGATGTCTCGCGCCGAGCCACCCGAGGACGGCTTCGAGGTCCTCGCTCCCCCAGCCGCTCATCGAGGCGCGGAACCCGCGGAGCGACGCGGGGCGCGAGCCGCCGATCCCACGGTAGTCCCACGTCACGACGGGGAAGCCCCGCGACGCGAGGAACGCCGCGAACCGGGAATAGAAACCGCGGCGGATCCCCGTTCCGGCGTTGACGAGGACGAATCCTTCCTCCTCTCCCCCTTCCGGGTGATGGAGGGTCGCCGCGAGCGGAAAACCGTCACCGGCGCGGATCTCGATGTCGTCCGTGCGCATATACAAATCGGCCCGAGGGAGTGCCTCGAACCGAGAATCTGGTTCCCGTACCTGGTACTTGCAAGTCTATCTCAACTTCCGGTGAGGGCGCTCACGGCGCGCTAACGCGGTCGCCGCATCTGCGAAGATCGCCCCGTGAGCGGGCGCGTCGTCTACTCCACCGGGAAGGGGCGGATCTGCCCGACGTGCGGCTGGCCGGCGGACGACTGCCGCTGCTCGACGAAGCTGGATCAGCCGATTCCCGCGAAGGTGACCGCGAAGCTCCGGCTCGAGAAGGGGGGGCGCGGCGGGAAGAGCGTGACCGTGATCGACGCGCTCCCCGACAACGGACCGTTCCTCGACGAGCTCGCGAAGGCGCTGAAGAAGGCGTGCGCGGTCGGGGGGACGGTCCGTCCCGGCGCGATCGAGCTCGCGGGGGACGTGCGCGATCGCGTGCGGCCGCTCCTCGCGGCGCGCGGGTTCGTCGTCAAGGGCTGAGCGAAGGCTCGCGGCGCGACGTCAGCGTTCCGACAGGAGCGCACGTGCCGCTCCCTCGCCCGCCGTCCGCCCCGTCGCCCAGGCCCACTGGAAGTTGAAGCCCCCGATCGGGCCGACGGCGTCGAGGATCTCCCCCGCGAGGAAGAGGCCCGGGAGGATGCGGCTCCCGCCGCTCCCCGGGTCGACCTCCTCGAGCGCCACCCCGCCGGCCGTCACCTCGGCGGTCCGGAAGCCCTCGGTGCCGGCGGCCGGGAGAGGGAACGCCGCGAGGATCGAGACGACGGCCCGCCGAGCTTCGCGGGGGAGCCTGTGGAGCGGAGTGTCGGGCGCGACGCCCGCGGTCTCGAGGAGGAGCGCCGCGACGCGCTCGGGGAGGGAGCGGCGGAGGAGGCCGAGGAGCGTGCCGGAGCCGGCCCGGAGGCGCGCGTCCCACTCCTCCGCGCCGCAGCCGAGCCCGGCGGCCACCTCGAACGCTCGCCCCGCCGCGAGCGCGCGCGAGACGACGTGCGAGACGTCGAGGACGGCCGGGCCGCTCCATCCGCGGTGCGTGAAGAGGAGGCCGCCGCGCGCCGTGGCGGCGTCGTCGCCGCTCCGCGCCGTCACCGTCGCCTCCACCGAGACGCCGGAGAGGGCCGCGTGCGCGGGGGAGTCGCCGACGAGCGGGACGAGAGCGGGGGCGAGCGGCCGCACCGTGTGACCGAGGACCGCGGCCCACTCGAACCCCGCCGCGTCGGCGCCTCCGGCGAGGACGGAGCGTCCGCCCGTGGTGAGGACGACCGTCTCCGCCGAGAGCGTCTCGCCGTCGAGCCGGAGATCGAATCCTCCGCCGTCCCGCCGCGAGAGGCCCCGGACGGGCGCTCCCGTCCGGACCTCGGCCCCCGCCGACCGCGCGCGCGCGACGAGCGCGTCGCGCACGTCCCGCGCCCGGTTCGTCGGCGGGAAGAGCTTCGCGCTCTCCGGCTCCTCGCGGAGCGCGCCGCCGAGGAGCTCCTCGAAGAAAGTACGCTGCGCAGCGAGCGGAAAGCGGTCGAGGAAGCGGTCGACGAGGCGCCGCGGGGAGGAGGAGACGAAGCGCTCCCGCCCCTCGCGCGCCGGGAGGACGTTGCACCGCCCGCCTCCCGAGACGAGGACCTTCCGCCCCGGCTCGCGAGCCGCCTCGAAGACGACGACGGGAGCGACGCTCCCCGCCGCGCGGAGCCGGCTCGCCGCCGACGCCGCCGCGAGGAGCCCCGCGGCCCCTCCGCCGAGGACTACGACGCCCGTCTCCATCGCGGGGATAATGCCGCTTCCCGGAAGCGGGCTCCATGTCGTACCTCCTCCGCCGCTGCGTTTACACGCTCCACTTCGTCGCCGCGTCCGTGGCCGGAGGGGTCCTGCTCCTCGTCGTCTCGGCGCTGGCGCTCGTGATCGCCCTCGTGCGCGGGCCGCGGGGCCACGCTTCCGTCCTCGCCGCCCGGACCTATTCCCGCGTCATGCAGAGGATCCTCGGATGGCGCATCGAGGCCGAGGGGGTCGAGCGCTTCGCCCAGACGGCCCCCTCCGTCGTCATGGCCCGCCACCAGTCGAACCTCGACGTGATCGTCTACGGGGAGGTCTTCCCGTGCGGCGCCATCGCCATCGGCAAGAAGCAGCTGGAGTGGATCCCCTTCTTCGGCTGGCTCTGGACGGCGACGGGGAACGTCCTGATCGACCGCCGGCGCACGGGGGCCGCGATGGAGGCGCTCCGGAAGGCGGCCGAGTCGAGCCGGAGCATCGGCGCCTCGATCTGGGTCGCGCCGGAGGGGCACCGCAACATGAGGAGGGAGATGCTCCCGTTCAAGAAGGGGGTCTTTCACCTCGCGCTCGACGGACGCTTCCCCGTCGTCCCCGTGGCCGTCAGCCCCCTCGACACGCTCCTCGACGCGCACCGCTGGGTGGTCCGCCCCGGGACGATCCGCCTGCGCGTCCTCCCGCCGGTCCCGGTCGACGACCTCGCGCCGGGCGACGTCGCGGCCCTGATGTCGCGCGTGCGGGCTCCGTTCGAGGAGGCGCAGCGGGCGCTCGCGGCGTCGACGCCTCCGCCGATCCTCGCGCGCGGCGCGGCGCGCGGGTCCGAGGCCCTCTGCGCGTGAGGGGACCCGTTCGCCGCGCCGTCGCGCGGGTCCACTTCCTAATCGCGTGCGTCGTCGGCGCGCTCACGTTCGTCGGGCTCTCGATCGGAGGCCTCCTCTACGTCGCGCTTCGCGCCGGGCGCGGCAGCGCCCCCGTGCACCTCTCCCGCATCTTCCACTGGATGATTCGGTCACTGCTCGGATGGAGGATCACGGTCGAGGACCGAGAGCGTGTCACCGAATCGGCCCCCGCGATCCTGATGGCCTCGCACCGGTCGAACCTCGACATCGTCGTCTACGGCGGCCTCTACCCGAAGCGGACGGTCGTCATCGGCAAGAAGGAGATCGCGAAGATCCCCGTCTTCGGCTGGTTCTTCCGCGCGACAGGGAACATCCTCCTCGACCGGAAGGACCTTCAGAGCGCGATCGCGTCGATCGGCGCGGCGGCGAAGCGGGTCCGGGAGAAGAGGGTCTCGGTCTGGGTCTTCCCGGAAGGGCATCGCAACGGCTCGCCGACGCTCCTGCCGTTCAAGAAGGGCTCGTTCCACCTCGCGATCGCCGCGCAGGTGCCGATCGTTCCGATCGTCTGCGGGCCGCTCGACGACGTCCTCGACGGGCATCGCCTCCTCGTATTCCCCGGGACGATCCGGATTCGCGTTCTCCCTCCGGTCCCGACCGAGGGGCTCGGCGAGGAGGACCTCGAGGCCCTCATCGCGACCGTCCGCGGCCGGATGCAGGAGGCGCAGGACGCCCTCGCGGCTGAGACGGCGACCGCCCGCTCCTGACCGCGCCCGGCCCGACGGCGCCGACCGGACGTTGCGCACGGATCGCAACACCGTAAGATGGACGGGCCGCGGCCCGAGCCGCGAGCTCCCTCTCGTTCTCCGAAGGACGGACACCCGATGACGACGACCCCGCGCCCCCGCATCCGTTTCGCCGCCGCGTTCGGCTTCAGCCTCGTCCACGTCGCGGCCCTGGGCGTCCTGTGGGTCGGCCTCTCCTGGCAGGGGGTCGCGCTCTGTCTCGGGTCGTATTACCTCCGGATGTTCGCGATCACCGCGGGCTTCCACCGCTACTTCGCCCACCGCACCTACCGGATGAACCGCTTCTGGCAGTTCCTGATGGCGTTCCTCGGCCAGACGGCGGCGCAGAAGGGGGTCCTCTGGTGGGCCGCCCACCACCGGCACCACCACCGCTTCTCCGACCAGCCCGAGGACATCCACTCGCCCGTGCAGAAGGGCTTCTGGTGGAGCCACATGGGGTGGATCCTCGCGGACGAGTACGAGGAGACCGAGCTCGAGGCGATCCGGGACTTCACGAAGTACCCCGAGCTCGTCTGGCTCGACCGGAACCAGTTCCTCGCGCCGATGCTCTACGGTCTCGGCCTCTGGCTCGCGTTCTCGTGGACGGGCCTCTTCTGGGGCTTCTTCCTCTCGACGGTCCTCCTCTGGCACGGCACGTTCGCGATCAACAGCGTGATGCACGTCTTCGGCCGGCGGGTCTTCGAGACGCGCGACACGAGCCGGAACAGCTTCCTGATGGCGCTCGTGACGATGGGCGAGGGGTGGCACAACAACCACCATCATTTCCAGGCCTCCGCCGCGCAGGGCTTCCTCTGGTGGCAGGTCGACCCGAGCCTCTGGCTCATCCGGCTCGGCCGTCTCGCCGGGATCACGAAGGACGTCCGCCCGGTGCCGGCGCGGATCGCCGCCCTCGCGCGCGAGCGCGCCGCCTGGCACTTCACGGGCCGGACGTTCGAGCGGGCCCGCGAGGCGTTCGACGCGGCGCAGGCGTCGTGGGACGCGCGCGCCGAGCAGCTCTCCGCGGCCTGGGCCGCGCGGCGCGGGACCGCGCTCGCCTAGGCCTCGCAGAAGCTGGCCGAGCTCGAGGCCGCGCGCCAGCGCGCCGCGGCGCAGCTCGAGAGGCTGAAGGCCGACTACGCCGCAGCCCTGTCGGCCGCGGCGGCCGGCACGCGCCTGCGCGGAAAGCGCGCCAAGGCGCTCGCCGAGATCCGGGTCGAGGAACTCCGCGCCGAGATCGAGCGGACCCGCCAGAGCCTCGTCGACGCGCTCGAGCGGCTCGTCGAGGCGGCCGGCGGCGCCAACGGGCTCCCCTCGCCGGCCTGACGACGGCCCGAAGTGGGGGTCAGGTCTACCATCTACACTCTACGGGTTCCCGTAGAGTGTAGATGGTAGACCTGACCCCTTGCGAGGAACAGGGCGCCGCGACCGGGTCCCCCTCCGCGGACGGCCCTTTCGCTAACATCCCCGTCATGAATAGCGCCCTCGCGGACCTCTATCGCGCCCACGTCGCCGAGCGGCAGCGGACGACGGAGCAGGCCCTGGCCGAGACCGGCTTCGACCGCCTCCTGATCCACTCCGGCGTCCCCTTCACCTACTTCGCCGACGACAACGACGCGCCGTTCCGCCCGACGCCCCACTTCACGCACTGGGCGCCGGTCGAGGGACCGGGGCACCTCCTCGAGGTCCGCCCGGGGAAGAGGCCCCGCCTCGCCCGCTACCAGCCGCGCGACTACTGGTACGAGCCGCCGAAGCCCGCGCCGGAGTTCGTCGCGGCCGAGATGGAGATCGTCGACGCGGAGAGCCCCGAGGCGGTCCGCGCGGCGATCGGCCCGAACGGCGCCCGAACGGCCTTCCTCGGCGGCGCCGTCGCCGAGGCCGCCGCGATCGGCCTCCCGGCCGACGCCGTGAACCCGAAGGGGCTCGTCGCCCGGCTGGACTGGGAGCGGTCGTACAAGAGCGCCTACGAGGTGGAGTCCGTCGCCGAGGCGGAGGCCCCGGCCGCGCGCGGCTTCCGCGCCGCCGAGGCGGCCTTCCGGGAAGGCGCGACGGAGATGGAGGTGCACCACGCCTTCCTCGCAGCCGCCGCCGTGATGGAGGAGCACCTCCCCTACCCGACGATCATCGGGTTCGACGAGCGCTCCGCGACGCTCCACTACCACGGCAAGCGCGGCACCTGGGCCGCGCCGGGCCGGACGATGCTCGTCGACGCGGGAACGGCGGTCCGCGGCTACGCCTCCGACATCACGCGGACGTTCTCCGGCGACGGGTGCGATCCGCTCTTCCGGGACCTGATCGCGGGGATGGAGGCGATCGAGAAGGAGCTCGCCGCCGCCCCGCGCGTCGGGATGAAGTACCTCGACCTGCACGTGAGGGCCCACGTCCTCATCGGCGACCTCCTCCACCGCGCCGGCATCCTGAAAGTCTCCGGCGAGACCGCCGTCGCGAAGGGGCTGACGCGCCCGTTCTTCCCGCACGGACTCGGGCACTTCCTCGGCATCCAGGTGCACGACGTCGCCGGACGCCAGGCGGACCGGGAGGGGACGCTCGCCCCGCCGCCCGCCGAGTACCCCGCGCTCCGGACGACGCGGACGATCGAGGCGGGGATGCTCTTCACGATCGAGCCGGGGCTCTACTTCATCCCGATGCTCCTCGAGGCGCACCGGGAAGGGCTGAACCGGGCCGACGTCGACTGGGATCTCGTCGACAGGCTGACGCCGTTCGGCGGCATCCGCGTCGAGGACGACGTCTGGGTCGGAAAGGACGGCGTCCGAAACCTCACGCGCCCCGAGCTGCCGTGAGCGAATCCCCCCGCGAGGCCGGCTTCTCGCAGCCCGCGGAGTGGGCGGCGCACGAGGCGTGCTGGCTCGCCTGGCCGAGCCACGAGGATCTCTGGAAGGAGGCGCTCGGCCGCGTGCAGGACGCCTTCGTCCGCTTCGCGCGCGCGATCGCCGACCCGGGGCCGGTGGGCCCGCGGGGCGAGCGGCTCGAGGTCCTCGCCCCGACGCCGGAGCGCGCCGCCCAGGCGCGCGAGCGCCTCGACGGCCTCGGCGCGCGCGTCCACGAGGTTCCGTTCGGCGACATCTGGATGCGCGACATCGCGCCGGTCTTCGTGACCTCGGCCTCGGGCGAGGTCGCGGCCGCCTCGTTCGCGTTCAACGGCTGGGGCGGCAAGTACGACCTGCCGGGGGACAAGGACGCCTCGATGCGCGTCGCCGCGCTCTCGGGGCTGCGCACGTTCCGCGACGAGCTCGTCCTCGAGGGAGGCTCGGTCGAGCCGGACGGCGAGGGGACGCTCCTGACGACGCGCCAGTGCCTCCTGAACCCGAACCGCAACCCGGGCCTTTCGCAGGCCGCCCTCGAGCGGCGCCTGCGCGACGGACTCGGCGCGGAGAACGTCCTCTGGCTCGGCGACGGCCTGATCAACGACCACACCGACGGGCACGTCGACACGATCGCCCGCTTCGCGGCGCCCGGGGTCGCCCTCTGCATGGAGCCTTCCGGCGGAGGCGACCCGAACGCCGTCGCCCTGAAGGAGATCCTCCGGGACCTCGCGTCGATGCGCGACGCGAAGGGGCGAAGGCTCGAGGTCTTCACCGTCCCGTCGCCCGGTGTCGTCACCGACCCCGACGGCGAGCTGATGGCGGCGAGCTACGTCAACTTCTACGTCGCGAACACCACCGTGACCGTCCCGGTCTACGGCACGCCGAACGACGCTCCCGCGCTGAAGCGGATCGAGGCGCTCTTCCCCGGCCGGCGCGTCCACGACGTCCCCGCCCGCGAGCTCCTCCTCGGCGGCGGGGCGTTCCACTGCATCAGCCAGCAGCAGCCGAAGGGAGGCCGGGGATGACGGCCGAGACGCTCTCGATCGGGATCGTCCAGTGCGCGCTCGGCGGCGGGCGCGAGGAGAACGCGACCCGCGTCCTCGACCTCGTCCGCGAGGCGGCGAAGCTCGGCGCGCGGCTCGTCGTGACCCCCGAGCTCCTCGAGGGGCCTTACTTCTGCCGCGAGGAGAAGGACACGTTCTTCGAGTGGGCGCGGCCCGTCGAAGGGAACGTCACGCTCGCGCGCTTCCAGGCGCTCGCGAAGGAGCTCGGCGTCGTCCTCCCCTTCTCGTTCTTCGAGAAGGCGGGGAACGCCTACTACAACACGCTCGCGATGGTCGACGCCGACGGGGCGCTCCTCGGCACGTACAGGAAGAGCCACATCCCCGACGGCCCCGGCTACGAGGAGAAGTTCTACTTCCGCCCCGGCGACACCGGCTTCCGCGTCTTCGAGACGAAGGCGGGGAAGGTGGGCGGCGCCGTCTGCTGGGACCAGTGGTACCCCGAGTGCGCGCGCGCCCTCGCGCTCCTCGGCGCCGACGTCCTCGTCTATCCGACCGCGATCGGCTCCGAGCCCGCGAACCCCGCGCTCGACACGCGCGACCGCTGGCGGCGCGCGATGGTCGGGCACGCCGTCTCGAACGTGATCCCCGTCGCCGCCGCGAACCGGATCGGCGAG
>JAGOBQ010000149.1 GCA_017999215.1 Thermoanaerobaculia bacterium | reverse complement strand
GACCTGACCTCCGACGAGGCAGTGCGATTCCTTGTGGCCCTGCGCGTCCCCCTCTTCGTCTGGTCGATCGGTAAGTCACCGTCGTCGGAGCCGTGGGCTGCGGAAACGGCGATCCGAACCGCGGCCGACTTCGACGTGGCCGTCGCCCGCCTTCGCGCGGATCTCCGACGGCAACGGATCCTCTGGGTCGAGGGAGCTCACCTGCCGCAGGCCGTCGCGCTGACGCCTCTCGCGAAGGGCGTTCGTCTCGCGCGCTGAGCGCCCTCGCCGGGCACATCCCGAGGATGGCGATCGAGACGGTGATCGTCTCGGAATCCGCCCGGATCTCGCGCGAGAAGACGAAGCTTCAGGAGCCGGCCAAGAGGAGGGGTCAGGCGTGAAATCGTGTATTGTCCGAGACAATACACGATTTCACGCCTGACCCCGGTTTCTATTCTGCTGTTCCCGGGCACTGGCGTGAGGTCGCCCGGGATCGTCCGGAAACGACGGACCCGGCTCGACCCCTGTCGAAACGCGGACTGCAACTTCCGGCGCGGGTCCTCGTATTCCCGGCAACGGGGGAGGCCAATGCCGGCATCGAGAGCGGTCCCATCGGTCGTAGGCGTCGCAGCGCTCCTGCTGATCACGTCCTCGGCGCCGGCGTCGAGCGCCGATCCCGAGCCGCCGCCCGGCTCCCGGGCCACCGCGGCCAGCACGCCTGCCCCTCCCCTCCAGGCGTCCGACCTCGCCGGCACCTGGTCCGGCGTGGCGTCGCACGCCGGCGAGACGAGCCCGTTCGCGTTGAGGCTGGACCCGCGGGGCGACGGCAAGGTCGACGTCCACGTCAGCATCCCCGCGATCCACCTCGACGACCAGCCGCTCGGCGCGCGCCCGCTCGCGATCGAAGGGGACGTCGTGCGCCTCGGCTCGTGGGAGCTGCGCCTCGACCGCGGGACGGGGACGCTGACCGGGGTCGTTCCCGAAGGCCTCGCGCCCCTGTACGCCCTGCCCCTCCGCCTCCGGCGGGGAGAGCGCCTCGCCGCGCCGCCGCGCCCTGGCCCGGGCGGAACGGAGGTCGCCCCGCTGTGGGCCACGGACGTGAAATCCCCTGTCTGGGCAGGGGTGACCTTCGCCGACGGTCTCGTCTACGCGGGCACGGACGGCGGCGTCCTCCACGCCCTCGAGGCGAGCACGGGCAGGACGCTCTGGACGTTCGCGGCGGGAGGCGCCTTGCGCTCACCCGCGACGGTGGCCGGCGACACGGTCTACGTGCCCGCCGACGACGGCGTCCTCTACGCCCTCGGCGCCCGCAGTGGAAAGGAGCGATGGCGCCAGCGCGTCAATTCCTCCCCCGTCGTCCGCCTTCCGTTCGACGACCCGAAATCGCGGTACGACAGGGCCGGATCGGGTGTCGTGGTGGCCGGGGAAATCCTCTACCTCGGCACCCACGACGGCCACGTCCTCGCCCTGGATCGATCCACCGGCCGGAAGCGCTGGAGCTTCGCCGCCGACGACAGCGTCCTGGCCGCCCCTTCGCTCGACGCGGGGCTCCTCTATTTCGGCAGCTACGGGGGCCACGTCTACGCGCTCGACGCCGGCGCCGGGACGCTGCTCTGGAAGCACGACACCCGCCGGCCCGTGGTCTCGACCCCCGCCGTGGCGAGGGGGAAGGTCCTCGTGGGCAGCCGCAGCTACGACTTCCTCGCGCTCGACGCGAAGACCGGCGTTCCGGCCTGGACCCGCTACCTCTGGTTCTCCTGGGTGGAGTCTTCCCCCACCGTTCACGGCGCGGTCGCGTACGTCGGCTCGTCGGACGCCGCCCGGGTCTACGCCTTCGACGTGGACTCCGGAAGGACCGTCTGGGAGACCGACGTGCACGGCTGGGCCTGGGGCCGGCCAACCGCCACCGCTGACCGCGTGTTCGTGGGAACGTCGTCCAGTCCCGGATACCTCGTGGGCCACCAGGCGGCGGCCCTCGCCCTCGAGAGGGCCACGGGCCGGGTCGTCTGGCGCGAGGTCGTGTCGCCCGCCGGGACCGGTACCTACGGCTTCACCGGGCAGCCCGCGGTCGGAGCAGGGCTGGTCTTCTTCGGCGGGCTGGACGGAAAGGTTCGCGCCTACAGCGGGTCGCGGGCGGACGTCAGCCCTGGTACGGGTACCGCCAGTCCGTCGCCGGGACGAACGTCTCCTTGATCGTCCTCGGGCTGATCCAGCGGAGGAGGTTCAGGCTCGAGCCGGCCTTGTCGTTCGTGCCGCTCATGCGGGCTCCGCCGAACGGCTGCTGGCCGACGACCGCGCCGGTCGGCTTGTCGTTGATGTAGAAGTTGCCGGCCGCGTGCCGCAGGTGGTGGACCATGACGTGGAGGGCATAGCGGTCCTGGCTGAAGACGGCGCCCGTGAGCGCGTAGGGGCTCGTCGCGTCGACGACGTCGAGCATCTCCTCCCACTTCGCCTCGTCGTACACGTGGATCGTGAGGATCGGCCCGAAGAGCTCGTGGCTCATCGTGTGGTACGAGGGGTCGAGCGCCTGGATGATCGTCGGCCGCACGAACCAGCCCCTAGAGGAGTCGTACGTGCCGCCCGCGACGATCTTCGCGTCGCTCGACGCCTTCGCCGCGTCGATCGCCTCCGAGTGGTCCTTGAACGCCCCCTCGTCGATGACGGCGCCCATGAAGTTGCCGAAGTCCGCCGGGTCGCCCATCTTCATCCCCTCGACCTCGGAGAGGAGGCCGTCCTTGATCTTCTCCCAGAGGTTCGAGGGGACGTAGGCGCGCGAGGCCGCGCTGCACTTCTGCCCCTGGTACTCGAAGGCGCCGCGCAGGATGGCCGTCGTGAGCGCCTTCGGGTCGGCGCTCGGGTGGGCGAAGATGAAGTCCTTGCCGCCCGTTTCGCCGACGAGGCGCGGGTAGGAGCGATACTTCTCGAGGTTCTGCCCCACCGTCCTCCACATCCCGTTGAAGACCGCCGTCGAGCCGGTGAAGTGGATGCCCGCGAGGTCGGGGTGGTTCAGGACGACGTCGCCGATCGCGCGCCCGCTGCCCGGGATCATGTTGATGACTCCGTCCGGCATGCCGGCGTCGCGGTAGAGGCGCATCAGGTGGTGCGCGCTGAAGAGCGCGGTCGAGGCGGGCTTCCAGAGGACGGTGTTCCCGCAGAGGGCGGGAGCCGCCGCGAGGTTGCTCGCGATGGCCGTGAAGTTGAACGGCGAGACCGCGAAGACGAACCCCTCGAGCGGCCGGTGCTCCATCCGGTTCCACATTCCGGGGCCGCTCTCGGGCTGCTCGGTCAGGATCTCGGCGTAGTAGTGGGCGTTGAAGCGGAAGAAGTCGATCGTCTCGGCGGCGCTGTCGATCTCGGCCTGGTGGCAGGTCTTGCTCTGGCCGAGCATCGTCGCGGCGTTGAGGACGTCGCGGTACGGCCCCGCGAGGAGCTCGGCCGCCTTCAGGAAGATCGCGACCCGCTCCTCCCACGGCATTCGCGACCAGAAGTCCTTCGCGCGGTCCGCGGCCTTCACGGCGAGCGCGACCTCCTCGGGGCCGGCGAGGTGGACGTCGGCGAGGACGTGCCCGTGGTCGTGCGGCATCACCGCCTGCGCGATCTTCCCCGTCCGGATCTCCTTCCCGCCGATGACGAGGGGGACCTCGATCCGCTCCGAGGCCATCTCGGCGAGCTTCTTCTGGAGGCTCGCGCGCTCGGGGCTCCCGGGCGCGTAGTCCTTCACCGTCTCGTTCTTCGGGACCGGGACCTTGTAGATGCCGAGCGACATGGGGGCCTCCTTGCCGGCTTCGCCGACGCGGGTCGGGGTCAGATCTCGAGCGTGATCCCCTGGGCGAGCTCGAGGCGGCCGCTGAAGTTCAGGGCGTTCGTCTGCCGGCGCATGTAGGCCTTCCAGGCGTCGGAGCCGCTCTCGCGCCCGCCGCCCGTCTCCTTCTCGCCGCCGAACGCGCCGCCGATCTCGGCGCCGCTCGTCCCGGTGTTCACGTTCGCGATGCCGCAGTCGCTCCCTTCGACCGAGAGGAAGAGCTCGGTCTCGCGGAAGTCGTTCGTGATGATCGCGCTCGAGAGCCCCTGCGGGACCGAGTTCTGCATCGCGATCGCCTCCTCGATCGTCCGGTACTTCATCAGGTAGACGATCGGCGCGAACGTCTCTTCCTTCACGATGGGGAGCTCGCTCGACGCCTCGACGAGGCACGGCGTGACGTAGCAGCCGCCGGGGAGGTCGAGCGGCTCGCCCCCCGCGAGGACCTTCGCCCCCTGCCCCTTCGCGACCTCGATCGCCCTCCGCATCGTCGCGACCGCCTCGCGGTCGACGAGCGGACCCATCAGGTTCGCGCCGTCGAGCGGGTCGCCGATCGTCGTCTTCGCGTAGAGCCCCTTCATCCGTTCCACGAAGCGGTCGTAGACCGACTCGTGGAGGATGACGCGGCGGGTGGAGGTGCAGCGCTGCCCGGCCGTCCCGATCGCCCCGAAGTAGACCGAACCGAGAGCGACGTCGAGGTCCCCCTTCTCGCTCACGATGACGGCGTTGTTCCCGCCGAGCTCGAGGATGAGGCGGCCGAAGCGCTCCTGGACGAGCTTGCCGACGTGCCGGCCGCCGGGGACGGAGCCGGTGTAGGAGACGAGGGCGACGCGCGGGTCGGTGTTGATCAGGTCGCCGATGTCGCTCCCGCGGCCTATGGTGAGCGAGCAGATGGCGGGGTCGTACCCGAAGCGCTCGAGAGCGCGCCGGGCGATCTTCGTGACGGCGATCGCCGTGAGGGGCGTCTTGCTCGAGGGCTTCCAGAGGACGGAGTCGCCGGCGACGAGGGCGAGCGCGGCGTTCCAGCTCCAGACGGCGACCGGGAAGTTGAAGGCCGTGATGACGCCGACGACGCCGAGCGGGTGCCACTGCTCCTGGAGCCGGTGCTGCCGCCGCTCGCTCGGCATCGTGAGGCCGTAGAGCTGGCGGGAGAGGCCGACCGCGAAATCGCAGATGTCGATCATCTCCTGCACCTCGCCGAGCCCCTCGCGGAGGGTCTTGCCCATCTCGAGGGAGACGAGGCGGGCGAGGGGCTCCTTCTGAGCCCGCAGCTCCTCGCCGATCGCCTTGACGACCTCGCCCCGCTTCGGCGCGGGGACGGCGCGCCACGTCGCGAAGGCGGCGTGCGCCTTCGCGAGGACCGCGTCGAACTCCTCCTTCGTCACGTTGACGACCGAGGCGAGGGACGAGCCGTCCACGGGGGAGACGACGTGCTGGATCTTCCCGCTCCCGACCCACTCACCGGCGAAACCGCCGGGGTTCTTCTCCTCGATCCCGAGCGCGTGAAGCGTCTCTTTCGTCGTCTTGACCCGCATGTGCATGACCAGTCCCTCCGAGGACAGGTTATGCGACAGAATCTCCTATTTACCAAGCTCATTGTTTTCATGGACTGAATCGATATCCTTCATGCATGGCCGCCCCCGCGCCCGCCCTCGACCTCGCCCACCTCCGCGCCTTCCACGCCGTCGTGAAGGCCGGCGGCTTCTCGGCCGCCGCCGAGCGCCTCCACCGGACGCAGAGCGCCGTGAGCCACGCGGTGAGCCGGCTCGAGCGCTCGGCGAAGGTCCGCCTCCTCGACCGGCGCGGGCGAAAGGTCGTCCCGACGCCCGAGGGGGAGATCCTCCGCGAGGCGTGCGAGCGCGTCTTCGCGACGCTCGAGGAGGCCGAGGAGGCGCTCCAGCGCGAGCGGAAGCGGGCCGAAGGGCGGCTCCGCCTCGGCGCGACGGTCGAGTTCGGGACGAGCGTCCTGATGCGACACATCCGCCCGTTCCTCGACGCGAACCCCGGGATCGAGATGGACTTCCACCTCTCGCACGACCTCCTGACTCCGCTTCTGCGCGACGACGTCGACCTCGCCATCGACTGCGTCACGCACCCGAACCCGGAGATCGAGAGGACGCCGCTCTTCCGCGAGGCCTACATGGTCGCCTGCGCGCCCGACTACCGCGAGGCTCACCGAATCGAGGATCCCGCCGACCTCTCCCGCTGCGCCGTCCTCTCGATCGACAAGGAGTGCGCCTGGTGGGAGCGCTTCCTCGGCGCCTTCCCGAAGAGCCGGCGCCCCTCGTTCGGCCGCGTCGTCGCCATCAACCACATCCGCGGCCTCATCACCGCCGCCGCGAGCGGCCTCGGTGTCCTCCTCGCCCCGAGCTACAGCCTGAAGGGCGAGCTCGACCGCGGCGCCCTCGTCCCGCTCTTCCCCACGATCCGCCCGCTCGAGGACCGCTTCGCCCTCTACCAGAAGGCCGGCAAGGCCCGCCTCGCGAGGCACCGCCTCCTGACGGAGTACCTCCAGGAGATGGCGCCGGCGGAGTTCGGGGCGTGACGCACGCGACGGGGCGCCGGGCCGTCACCGCGTCATCGGCAGGTAGCTCCCGTCCGAGGTGGCCGCGTCGTTCAGGATTCCGTAGGCGAGGAATCGCGATCTCCCCCCGATCCTCTCGATCCTCGCGGATCCCGCGGCGGCGCCCCGCGTGGCGAGGGGCTGGCCCAGCTGTCTCCATTCGCCGGCGCCGAGGGGCCACTCTTCCGGGCGCCCGAGCACCTGCCCCTCCCCGTTGAAGAACGTGACCCTGAGCGTCACGGCGCCGGCGTCGCCGACGTTGACGAACGCGACGTTGGAGCGCATCGACGCGTCCTGCCGCAGGCCGTTCACCCTCACCGGGCCGTCGGCCGATTCGGCCGCGGTCAGTCCCGGGTAATAGACGCCGAACGTTCCTGGCCGGAGCGTCGACCCTGTGTAGGTTCGCGCTCCCGCGACGAGGACGCCGGAATCAGTGCCGGCGGGCGCCTTCACCAGGAGCGAGCCCGCGACGTTCGAGCCGCCTCCCGGAATCTCGAGGCCTCCGGCGCGCAGGAAGGAGATCGCGTCCGGCAGGATCCGCTGCTCTCCCGCCGCGAGCGTCAGGGGCACCGAGCCCGAGCCGCCCCCGAACTCAGCCGTCGCGACGTACGACAGGGTGAGCGCGAGCGGCGCGGCGCCGAGGTTCGCGAGCGTCACTTCCGTCGCGTAGCGGCTCGTGCCGAGGCCCTGGACGTCGAGGACGACCGGGATCGTCAGATCCGCAGACCCGGCGGCACCCGGGAAGATCGGCGGGACGTACGAGCCGTCGGAGGTCCCCGCGTCGTTCAGGACTCCGTAGGCCGAGAACGGGGAGCTCCCCGCGATCCGCGCCACGAGGGCCCGTCCGGAAGCGGCTTTCCCGAGCAGAGGCCGGTCGTACTGCTTCCATCCCCAGGCGGGAAGCGTCGCGTCCGGGAGCGCTCCGAGGTCCTCGCCGAGCGGGCCGAGGAGGCGGATCGCGAGGGTCACCGGTTCGGCCCCGGCGTTCACGACTGCGAGGTTCGACCTCATCGCGTCGTTCTCCTGGAGACCGGCGACGACCGCGGTCGCCGTCGTCGACGGGCTGTCGGCGTAGAAGAGGCCGAAGCTCCCCCCGTCTCCCGGAGTCGACGTCCTCGCGCCGACGAAGAAGTCCGAAGCCTTCGCCGCTCCGAGGGGCATGACCTCGAGCGTGCCGACCTGGTTCGTCCCGTCGTCGGGAATCGGGAGGCCCTGCCTCCTGAGGTAGGCGATGACGTCCGGAAGGACGCGGGTCCCCCTCCCCTCGAGGCCGACGCCGGCCCATCCGGTACCCGAGCCCACGGATGCGGTGTAACGGAGAAGCACCGTCGTGAGCGCCGGCATCCGCGAGGCGAGCGTCAGCTCCGTCGTGAACGGCGCGCCGCCGACGCCCCGCACGTCGAGGACGACCGGCAGGAGCTTGGAGAGGCCGAGGTCCGGTTCCGGCTCCCAGACCGTGACGACGACCTGGGCCGTCGCCGTCGCGCCCGCGAGGTCGGTCGCCGTCACGCGCACGGTGCACGACCCCGCGCGCGGAAACGAGGCCGTCATGAGGGCACCGGTCTTCTTCCGGCCGTCGCAGAGGTCCCAGAGATAGGAGAGCGTGTCGCCGGCGTCGGGGTCGGATCCCTCCGCGTGGAAGTGGAGGCCGAGCCCGGCGGTGATGTACGCCGTCTGCGGGGTCGGCTCGGCGATCGAGACCGTCGGCGGCGTGTTGCGCCCCGTCAGGGTCTCGATCCGCGAGGCCCTGGCGTTGTGGTGGTGGAGCAGCAGCACTCCGAGCGCTCCGGTCGCCTGCGCCGCCGCCGGGTCGTACCGCGCCGGGAGAGCGGTGCCTCCGAGGTCGTCGTGGAACGGGGTGCCGTCCGCCGCGAGGACCGAGTAGCCCGGCTTCTCGGCGTCGAAGGTGTACCAGGCCGTCTCGTCGGTGCCCGTCACGGGGAAGAGCCGGCTCGACCTCGTGATCCTGTAGCGGAACCTCGCGTTCCCTGCCGAGAGCCCGAGGCCGTTCTCACCCGCGGGGGCGGGGACGACGAGGACGTTCGACCCGAAGAGGTTCGTGTCGCGCAACGCCGGATCGAGGTTCACGTATCGGAAGGTCTTCGCGGCCGCGCCTCTGGCGATGCTGGTGCCAGCGACGATCACGTCGGTCGGGGCGGACCTCACGTTCGGATCGTCCGGGCTCGGGACGTCGCTCGTCGGCATCGTGGTGACCGTAGCGGCGGGAGTGAGGTCGCCGTTTCGATCGGTCGCGAGCGTGTACGGACTCTCCGACGGGCTGAGCCAGCCGC
>JAGOBQ010000148.1 GCA_017999215.1 Thermoanaerobaculia bacterium | reverse complement strand
AGGAGCTGGCCGAAGATGAAGATGCCGTTCTCGAGGATCAGGTAGCCGACGACCTGCGAGATCGCCTTCTTACGCGTCGTCAGGACGAGGAAGCCGGAGAGGAGCGTCGCGAGCGAGGCGGGGACGAGGAGCGTCCCGGCGTGCTCCGGCGCGAGCGGGAGGTTCCCCGAGAAGAGGATCGCGAGGGCCGTCCCGACCCCGCAGAGGAAGAGCGACGGGACGAAGCCGACGTACGGCTCGACCTCCTTGCGGATGTGGACGTCGCGCATCGCCTTCTCGAGGAGACCGGGGATGAGGAGCCCCTTCAGCGCCATCGTCGCGACGGCGATCGCCGCGACGCGCCACCCGAAGCCGCGGTGGACGAGGAGCGGAAGGAGGGCGAGGAGCGTCCCCTGCAGGGCCGCGCCGCGGATCGTCATCCGGAGGGACGGCGTCCCGAGGACGAGGAAGTTCAGGAGGATGACGAGGACGAGGAGGATGTCGACCGGGTGCGTCATCCGTTCACCTCGCCAGCAGCAGCATGCCGAAGGCCGAGAGGAGGCAGGCCCCGACGAGGAGCTGCGGCACCTTCACGAGCCTCAGGCGCGCCATGACCGACTCGACGACGCCGATGCCGATCGCCACCAGGAGGATCCCGGCGACGAAGGCGAGCCAGTCGAGGTTCGGGTCGGTCGCGTTGAACGGGAAGACGACGCGGAGGAAGAGCGCCGAGAGGACGAAGAGCTTCACGGACGCGCCGTAGAGGACGAGGCCGAAGGCCGGCCCGCCGTGGTCGAGGACCATCACCTCGTGGATCATCGTCAGCTCGAGGTGCGTGTTCGGATCGTCGAACGGGATGCGGCAGTTCTCCGCGAGGAGGACGACGGCCCAGCTCGCCGCGACGAGGACGAGCGGCGCGCCCGCCGTCACCCACCCGGGCCCGGCACCGAGCATCCCGGAGAGGGAGAGGGAGCCGGAGATCCGGGCGAGGGCGACGAAGCCGAAGAAGAGCGCCGGCTCGGCGAGCGCCGAGAAGGCGACCTCGCGCGCCGCCCCCATCCCCTCGAACGCCGAGCCGGTGTCGAGCGCCGCCGACGCGGTGAAGAAGCGCGCGAGTGCGAAGAGGTAGGCGAAGAGGATCATGTCGCCCGCGAAGGAGAGCGGCGCCTCGTGCCCCCCGAACGGGAGGAGGAGCGACGCGAGGAGCGGCGCCGCCACGCCGAGGACCGGACCCGCGAGGAAGACCCACGTCGACCCCGAGGGGAGGACGCTCCCCTTCCGGAGGAGCTTCGCGAGGTCCCAGTAGCCCTGCAGGAGCGGCGGCCCGTTCCGGCCGGCGAAGGCGGCCTTCGTCTTCGCGATCACGCCCGGCAGGAGGGGCGGGAGCGCGAGGACGAGGAGGACGTGGACGAGAGTGTCGATCATCGGATCTCTCCGGGTCAGACCTTGAAGAGGAGCGCGACGAGCGTCGCGACGACGTAGAGGAGGTAAAGCTGCATCCTTCCGTGCTGCAGGACGCGCCCCTGGCGGGCGAGCCAGGCGCCGGCGCGGAAGACGGGGACGACGGCGCGGTCGAGGACGGTGTCGAGGACGTGGCTCTCGAACTGCGCGGCCACCGGGAAGAGCTTCGCGACGGGCGCTCCCTTCAGGCGCGGGCGGAGCGCCCACCCGAACCAGCCGACCGGCCCGCGCGCGAAGGAGGAGGCCGTGTACTGCATGCGTGCCGTGGGCCGCGCGTAGCCGCAGTCCCAGGTCGGGCCGGCGGCCGTCTCCGCCGCGAGGCGCCGGCGGAGGAGGAGCGCCACCGCGCCGACGAGGACGACGACGGCGAGGGCCGAGAAGCCGACGGTCCGGAGCGAGGCGAGCTCGGCGAGCGGCCTCGATGCGGCGAGGCCCGGAGCCGCGATCGCGGCGGCGCGCTCGAGCGCGGGTGCGACCGCCGCCGGGAGGAGGCCGAGGAGCGCGCAGGCGACGGCGAGGGCCGCCATCGGCGCGACGTGCGCCGACGGCTCCCCGTGCGACGCCGGCTGGCCGTGGAGCTTCGGCGCCTCGGCGCGTGCGCTCCCGAGGAAGACGGCGCCGTGCGCCTTCACGAAGCAGGCGAGCGCGAGGGCTCCCGTCAGCGCGAGGGCCGGGACGCCGAACGCCGCGCGGAGCGCGTCGGTCCCCGTCGCGCGGGCGCGGTCGAAGAGGCCGAGGTAGACGAGCCACTCGCTCGCGAAGCCGTTCAGCGGCGGGAGGCCCGAGATCGCGACGGCCCCGGCGGCGAAGAGGAGCGCGGTCTTCGGGAGGAGCTTCCCGAGTCCCCCCATCCGGTCCATGTCGCGCGTCCCGGCAACGTGCGCCGCCTCGCCCGCGCCGAGGAAGAGGAGCGGCTTGAAGAGGCCGTGGTTGACGACGTGGAAGAGCCCGCCCGCGAAGCCGAGGAGCGCCCACTCGGGCCGCCCCGCGGCGCGCGCCCCGAGGCCGACGCCGAGCCCGAGGACGATGATCCCGACGTTCTCGACGCTGTGCCAGGCGAGGAGGCGTTTCAGGTCGTGCTGGCCGAGCGCGAAGGCGACGCCGAGGACCGCCGAGGCGGCGCCGAGGAGGAGGAGCGCGTCGCCCCAGGAGGCGGGCGGGTCGGGGACCAGCGACGTGAACCTCACGATCCCGTAGATCCCGGTCTTGATGAGGACGCCCGACATGAGCGCCGAGACGTGCGCCGGCGCGGCCGCGTGCGCCGGCGGCAGCCAGACGTGGAGCGGGAGGAGGCCCGCCTTCAGGCCGAAGCCGAGGAGGGCGAGGACGAAGAGGACGGTCCCCGCGTCGCTCGCGGCGACCCCGGACGGGAGCGGGACGAGCTCCGTCGACCCCGAGAGCGCTCGGAAGAGCGCGAAAAAGCCGAAGAGGACGAGCGTCGACACGTGCGTCGCGAAGATGTAGAGGCGCCCCGCGTCACGCGCCTCGCGGGAGGAGCGGTCGGCCGTGACGAGGAAGAAGGCCGAGAGGGCCATCACCTCCCACGCGGCGAGGAAGAAGACGAGGTTCCGCGCGAGGAGGACGAGCGCGATCGCCGCCGTCGCCAGGCCGAAGAAGAAGCGGGTCCGCGGCGCATCGTCCGGGTGCTTCTCGTCGCCGAACGAGCGCGCGCCGCTCACGGCCGCGACGCCCGACACGAGGAAGAGCGGGGCGAGGAAGAGCGCCGAAAGGGCGTCGAGCGAGACGTGGAAGGCGGCGCCGGGGATCGGCCACGGCCGGTGGATCGTCGCGACAGTCCCCGTGGCGGCCGCGAGCGCGGCCCCGGCGAGGCCGAGGAGGCCGCCGACGACGGAGCCGGCGACGGCGAGCCGGCGGCCCGTCTTCCTTCGCCGGAGGAAGAGCCCCGGCACGCCACCGGCCGCGCAGAGGAAGGCGCCGCCGAGGACGAGGAGGAGGCTCACCGGGGCGGGATCCACCCGCGGAGCGCGCTCCACGCGAGGAGCGCGACGAGCGTGCCGAGGACGTAGACGAGGTAGATCGTCAGGCGCCCTTCCTGCAGGGCGTGGAGGTCGTGGAAGCGGCGCGCCCAGCGCGCCGCGAACGGCTCGAGGAGCCGGAGGAGGAGCGGGTCGCGCGCGGGGAGGGGCGCGGAGACGGCGGCCCCTCTCGGGAAGCTCCCCTCGGGGAGGCGCACCTCGAGCGGGTTGGCCGCCGCGCGCGGGGTGAGGCGGCCGGAGATCCAGTCGCCGAAGGAGCTCCCCGTGTACTGCATGCGGGCCGTCGGCCGGGCGTAGCCGCAGTCCCAGGTCGCCCCGCGCACGAGGGAAGCCCGGCGGGACCGGAGCGCGAGGAGGCCCGCGACGAGGCCGGCGAGGACGAGGAACGCCGCGCCCCACGCCGCGGCGGTCCCGAACGGGACGACCGAGGCGAGCGGCGGCACCGGGTGGGCGAGCGCCTCGACGGAGCCGGGCGGAACGGCCGGCGCGACCCAGGCCCGGATGGCCGCGTCGATGCCAGGGGCGAGGAACGGCGAGAGGAGGCCGGCGACGGCGACGAGGGAGGCGAGGACGAGGATCGGCCCGCGCATCGCCGGTCCGGCCTCGTGCGCGTGCGCGGCCGCGTCCGAGCGGGGGCTCCCGAGGAAGACGACGCCGAAGAGCTTCGTGAACGCCCCGAGCGCGACGGCCCCCGCGACCGCGAGCGCGGGCGCCGCGAACGCGGCGAGGAGCGAGGAGTCGGGCCCCGCGAACGCGCGGAAGAGGCCGACGTAGACGACGAGCTCCGAGAAGAAGCCGGCGAGCGGCGGGAAGGCGAGCGCCGCCGCGCAGCCGACGGCGAACGCGGCGCCGGTCCGCGGCATCCTCCGGAGGAGCCCTCCGAGCCGGTCCATCTCGCGCGTCCCCGCCCCGTGGATCACCGCCCCCGCGCCGAGGAAGAGGAGCGGCTTGAAGAGGGAGTGGTAGAGGACGTGGAGGAGCGCGCCGCCGAGGCCGAGCGCGACCCACTCCGGCCGGCCCGCCGAGCGGCCGAGGAGGGCGAGGCCGATCCCCGTCGTGACGATGCCGACGTTCTCGACGGAGGAGTAGGCGAGGAGCCGCTTCACGTCTCCCTGGCCGGCGGCGAGCGCGGCGCCGAGGAGCGCCGAGGAGGCGCCGAGAAGGAGGAGGAGGCCGCCCCACCAGGCGGGAGGGGCGCCATACAGCGAGACGACGCGAAGGAGGCCGTAGAGTCCCACCTTCAGCATCACGCCCGACATCACGGCCGAGACGTGGCTCGGCGCGCCGCCGTGCGCGCCCGGGAGCCAGAAGTGGAACGGGAAGAGGCCCGCCTTCCCGCCGAAGCCGACGACGGCGAGGAGGAAGACGACGCTCGAGGAGGCGGTCACGGCGAGGCCGCCCTCCGGCGCCTCCCAGGCGAAGCCGCCCGTCGTCCGGGCGAGGAGGGCCGTCATGCCGAAGAGGCCGAGCGTGCCGGCGTGCGTCGCGACGAGGTAGATCCACCCCGCCTCCCGCACCTCCGGCTGCCGGTCCTCGGTCGTCGCGGCGAAGAACGCGGCGAGCGCCATCACCTCCCAGGCGACGAGGAAGAGGACGCCGCTCCGCGCGAGGAGGACGACCGCCATCGACGCGGCGAGGAGGCCGTAGAAGAGGCGGAGCTTGCGGGCGTCGCGCCGGTGCTCGGCCTCGGGCCAGTAGTCGAGGCCGTAGACCGCCCCGAGCGCCGGGACGAGAAAGACCGGGACGAGGAAGAGGGCCGAGAGGGCGTCGGCCGCGAGGAGGAGCGGCCCGCCCGGGAGCGGGCTCGGGAGCTCGACGCGGAAACCGCCGCCGAGGAAGAGGATGCGCGCCGAGGCCGCGAGGCCGAGGAGCGCCCCCGCGCCGACGAGGAGCGCGGAGAGCCGCTCGCCCCCCGACCCTCCCTTCCGGGCGAGGAGCCCGGGGAGCCCGCTCAGCGCGACGAGGGCGATCGCGCCGAGGAGCAGCGCGGCTTCGGGACTCGCCCCCTCCATCAGGCCGCTCCGCTCCCCGGCCGCCGACCCCCGCCGCGCGCCTCGATCTCCCGGGCGAGCGCGAGGAGCTCGGCGGCCGGCGCGGCGGCCTTCACCGCGGCGCGGAACGCCTCGTCGCGGAGGAGGCAGGAGAGGGCAGCGAGGAGGTGGAGGTGCCCGTGTACGGTTGGCGTCACCATGGTGACGAGGACGGTCACGCCCTTCCCGTCCGACGCGCCGAAGTCGACCGGCTCGGCCAGGAAAGAGAGGCTGACGAGCGCCTCGTCGACCTCGAGGACGATCGGGGCCCTCACGTGCGGGATCGCGATGCCGTCGCCGATCGCGGAGGAGCCGGCCGTCTCGCGCGCGAGGAGGAACGCGAGGAGCTCGTCCGCCCCGATCCCTTCGGGGAGCGGGAGCCGCGAGACGGCCTCGCGGAGGACCTCCTCCCGCGTCGACCCGGGGAGGGCGTGGTGGACGCCCCCCGCCGCGAGCGCCGCCGCGAAGGAGGGGAGCCGCTCGCCCCCCGCCTCGGCGGGGAGGAAGACCCGGGGCGAGACGGCGACGCGGTGCTCCGTCGCCCACTCGAGGAGGGCCGCGCGGTTCAGGAGCGTCCGCTCCGCGATCCGCTCCGCGGGGAGGTCCCGCTCCTCGATCCAGCGGTAGATCGTCGACTCGTCGACGTCGAGGAGGTCGGCGGCGTCCGCGGTCGTCAGCCTCACGGCGCCGGCTCGCCGCGGACGTTCTTCTTGATCGAGCGCTTCCCCCGCTCCTTCACGGAGCCGAGCGAGTACTCGATCGTCGTGTCGAGCGCGAGCCAGGAGGAGACCGGGGAGCTCCCCTTCCGCGCGGCCGTCAGCGTCCACTCCTTCGCGCTCTCGCGGACCCAGCGGAGGATCATCGGCTCGTACGTCCCGACCGGGACGACGCGCTTGACGGACCCGAGCCCCGAGACCTCGACGAGCGCGACGAGGCGCGACTTCAGCCGCGCCCCCTCGAGCTTGAGCGGGACCTTGACCGGCATCGGGAGGAAGTCGACCTCCTCGACCGAGAAGACCCCCGGCTCGGGGGGCCCGACCGCGGCCGGGTAGCGGGCCAGCCACGTCTCGCCCGGGAGCTCCTTCGAGAGCTCCGGGAGCGGGTCGTCCTTCCCGACCGGAACGAGCGCGAACGCGTGCCAGGTCGCGTCCTCGAGCTCCACCTCGACGTCGACGCCGTAGGTCCCCCAGCAGCGGACGGCCACGCCGTCCTTCGTCGCCGGCTGGAAAGTCCAGCGCGGCGCCTGGGCCTTCACGGCGGCGGCGAGCGCGCGAAGCGGGGGCTCGGGGACGACCGCCTCGGAAACGCTCCCCGACGCGTCGAGCTTCACGCCGACGACGAGGGGTCCGGTCGTCTCCAGGTCCCGGAGCCGCGGCGGCGGCCCCTTCGGCGCGGCCGGGGCGTCGAGGGGCTGCCAGAGCGGGTTGACGAACGGCACCTCGGCGGCCGGGAGGCGCGCCGGGTCGGGGATCGTCTCGAGCGGCGCCTGCGCGGAAAGGACCGGCGCGAGGAGAAGGGCCGGGAGACAGGAAAGGAACGGCCGGAGCATCCGGCGGCCGACGAAGGCCATCTTTCGGATTGTAGCGCCCGCTACTTCGCGGCCGCCCAGTCGGCGCCTCGAGCGGTCTCCACCGTCAGCGGGACGGCGAGCGATGCGGCCCCTTCCATCGTCTCCCTCGCGAGGTCGGCGGCGCGCGCGGCGTCCCCCTCGTCGCACTCGAGGACGAGCTCGTCGTGGACCTGCAGGAGCATCCTCGCCGACGGGAGCTCCGCCGCGAGGCGCGCGTCGAGGTCCACCATCGCCTTCTTGATCAGGTCGGCCGCCGAGCCCTGGAACGGCGCGTTCATCGCCATCCGCTCCGCGTTCGCGCGGACGGCGTGGTTCCGGTCGGCGATCCCGGGGATCGGCCGGAGCCGCCCGAAGATCGTCTCCGTCGCCCCCGTCTCGCGAGCCCGCGCGAGGATCCGGTCGAGGCAGGCGCGGATCGAGGGGAACTGCTGGAAGTAGGCGGCGATGAACGCCTTCGCCTCTCCCTGCGTCACGCCGAGCTGGCCGGCGAGGGCGAACGGGCCCATGCCGTAGAGGATGCCGAAGTTGATCGTCTTCGCCCCGCGCCGCTGGTCGGGCGAGACGAGGTCGGGGTGGATGCCGAAGATCCTCGCGGCGGTGGCGCGGTGGATGTCGTCCCCGCGCCGGAACGTCTCGATGAGCGCCTCGTCGCCCGAGAGGTGGGCGAGGAGGCGGAGCTCGACCTGCGAGTAGTCGGCCGAGACGAGGAGGCGCCCCTTCGGCGCGACGAAGGCCTTCCGGATCGCGCGCCCCGCCTCGGTCCGCACCGGGATGTTCTGGAGGTTCGGGTCGTTCGAGGAGAGGCGCCCCGTCGCCGCGACCGCCTGGTCGAAGCGGGTGTGGATCCGCCCGTCCTTCGCGACGTGCTTCGGCAGCGCGTCGACGTAGGTCCCCTTCAGCTTCGAGAGCTCGCGCCACTCCAGGACGAGTCCCGGAAGCGGCCCGAAGCCGCGCACCGTGAGCTCCTCGAGGATCTCGGAGCCGGTCGCGTAGCTCTTCGTCTTGGCCGTCTTCTTCAGGGCCGGGTAGCCGAGCTTCTCGAAGAGGATCCGGCCGAGCTGCAGCGGGGAGCCGACGTTGAACGGCTCCCCCGCGGCCGCGTGGATCTCCGCCTCGAGCGCCGCGAGTCGGGCGCCGAGGTCGACGGAGAGGACGGAGAGGGCCGCCGGGTCGACGAGGATTCCCGCGAGCTCCATCCGCGAAAGGACCGGCACGAGCGGGAGCTCGAGCTCCTCGTAGACGCGGAGCGAGGCGGGACGTGCCGTCAGGCGCGCGAGGAGGACGACGCGGAGCTCGATCGGAAGGCGGGCGCGCGGGCCGAGGTAGGCGCGCCCCGCTTCGGTCGCGAGCTCGGCCGCCGTCTCGAAGGCGTCGCTCCCGGCGACGTCCTTCGGCGACGGGACCACGGACGGGTCGCGCCCGAGGAGGGCCCTCGCGTCGCCCGACAGGTCGTGGGCGTGGAGGCCCGGAGAGTCGACGTACGCCGCGAGCATCGCGTCGAAGACGCGGCGCGGCGCGGGGAGGCAGAGTGCCGCCGCGGCGAGATGGAGGCGCTTCGACTCGTGGGCGACGACCTCGACTCCTTCGTGCGCAAGGAGGCGCGCGAAGG
>JAGOBQ010000147.1 GCA_017999215.1 Thermoanaerobaculia bacterium | reverse complement strand
CGGCGTGTCGTCCTCGCCTCGCTGGCCCTTCCGGCCTTGCAGCTGGCTCTCCTGGCCCTCGTCTCCGTCTTTCGACTCTGAGCGTCGGTCCCGGTCTGCGTGCGCGCCCGGCCCGGACTCGTCGCGAACGGAATGACCCGGCTCTCCGGGTCGAGGAGGACGCCATGAGAGCTTCGGTCTTCGTCGGCACCAGCGTCGACGGCTTCATCGCTCGGGCTGACGGGAGCTTCGACTTTCTGTCCGCCGGAGGCTCGGGTGACGAGCCCCACGGATTCGAGGAGTTCTTCGCCACGGTCGACGCGCTCGTGATGGGCCGGAACACCTACGAGGTCGTCCTCCCGTTCCCCGACTGGCCGTACGGGGCGAAGCCGGTCTTCGTCCTGAGCCATCGGCCCCTTCCGCCGGCGCCGGCCGGGGCCGTCGTCGAGCGGATGACCGGCGAGCCGGCCGAGGTGCTCGCGCAGCTGGCGACACGCGGATTCGGCCACGTCTACGTGGATGGAGGCCTGACGATCCAGGCGTTCGTTCGGGCCGGCCTCGTTCAACGCCTCGTCGTCTCCCGCGTCCCGGTCCTCATCGGAGAGGGCATCCCGCTCTTCGGCCCTCTCGACGCCGACGTCCGGCTCACCCACGTGGCGACCCGCACGTTCGCCGGAGGCCTCGTCCAGAGCGAGTACGAGGTCGTTCCCGCCACGGGGACGAAGGAGGCGGGCCGGGACGCGGGCGACGCGCCCTGACCCGCCGTGCGCGCGAGGTTCGGGACGAGCGCGCGTGTCAGCGGCGGGCTTCCAGGATCAGGTTGAATGGCGTCTCGGACGCGCGCCGGAAGCGCGTGAATCCGGCCTTGCGGAAGACGTCGGCGAGGCGCGCCTCTCCCGCCTGCGCGCCGAGGACGAGGCGTCCGCCGTCGGCGATCGCGTTCGCGCAGCAGAGCGCGGCCGAGGCGGAGTAGTAGAGCCGCGCGACGGGCGAGACGTTGTCCTCGACGCGGTCGTTCGCGAAGGGCTCGATCAGCATCACCGTGCCGTCCGGGGCCAGCGCGCCGGCGGCGCGCCGAGCCGCGGCGAGCGGGTCGCCCATGTCGTGCAGCGCGTCGAAGAAGCAGATCAGCCCGTAGCCCTCGCCGGGGAACCCGGCGGCCGGCGAAACGTCGAAGGTGGCGAGCCCCTCGAGGCCGGCCTCGGCCGCGTTGCGCCGGGCCGCCTCGATCGAGGCGGGGTGCACGTCGAACCCGTGGAATCGTGACTTCGGGAAGGCCTCAGCCATGAGGAGCGTCGAGTGGCCGTGGCCGCAGCCGACGTCGGCCACCGTGGTGCCGGCCTCGAGCCGCTCCACGACGCCCTCGAGCGCCGGGAGCCACTGCGACACGAGGCTGCCGCGGTAGGCGTTCCGATAGAAGGAGGCCACGCCGCAGTAGAGCCGGTCGTCGTGGTCGCCCCACGCCACGCCCTTCCCGGTCCGGAACGCCTCGATCGTCTTCTCCTCGTCCGCCCACATCGTCGCGGTGACCTGCCAGGCGTGCGGCATGAAGACCGGGCTCTCCTCGTCGGCGAGCACCATCGCCTGCTCGGGCGAGAGCTCGTAGGTGCGGCTCGCCGGGTGGTAGTCGACGTAGCCCCCCGCGACCTGCGCGTTCAGCCACTCGCTCACGTAGCGCTCGGCGCAGCCCGTGCGCGCCGCCAGCTCCTTCGGGCTGAGCGGGCCCGCGCCCGCGAGGGCCTTGTAGAGGCCGAGCTTCGTGCCGATGCTGACCATCACCCCTCCGTGGCCGGCGGACAGGTCGCCGACGGCGCGCGCGAGCAGGGATTCCAGCCGGGTGGTGTCGATTGCGGTTGAGCTCATGAGTCGCCTCCTCGTGCTCGTTTCCGGGACTCCGGACGTCCCGCACAAGATGGCGTCGCGCCCGGCGCGCCACCAGGGTCGGATTCGCCCGGGACCGGTCCATTCGTGCCACGTGCGCCGGTCCCCGCGGGCGGGCGGGCCGTGGCGCGGAGCGCGGGCCGCGAGATAACGTCGAGGCGGATGGCCAGACGACCCGCGCAGCCCGGGCCCGACCCGCTCCACGTCAGCCTCGTCGCCCTGCCCGACGCGGTTATCTCGACGCTGAGCGGCATCTTCGACGTGCTGAACGCGTTCGCGAACATGGACGGGCTCGGCGCGGGAACGGGCGCGCGGCCGCCGTTCCAGGTCGAGATCGTGGGGGAGTCGGAGGGAGCCCTCGGGCTGGCGAGCGGGCTCCCGATCGAGGTGCAGCGCGCGGTCGCGGACGTCGACGCGACCGACCTCGTGATCGTCCCCTCGGTGCTCCTCAGGCCCGGGGGCTGGGTGAAGGGCCGATATCCCCGCCTCGTCGAGTGGCTCCGGGCGATGCACGAGCGCGGGGCGGTCCTCTGCTCGGCTTGCTCGGGGATCTTCCTGCTCGCCGAGACGGGCCTCTTCGACGGCCGGGACGCCACGGTCCACTTCGGCTACGCCCGCGCGTTCGCGACCGCGTTCCCGGCCGTCCCGGTCCACCCGGAGCGGGTGCTCGTCGTCTCGGGCCGGCGCGAGGAGCTGGTGAGCTCGGGGGCCTCGATGGCCTGGCACGACCTCGTCCTCTACCTCATCGCGCGCTATGCCGGCGCGACCGCCGCCCAGGAGGTCGCGCGCCTCTTCGCGCTGCAGTGGCACCAGGACGGCCTCACGCCGTTCCTCGTCTTCGAGGGCCGGCGCGACCACGGCGACGCCGAGATCCGGAGCGCACAGGAGTGGCTGGACGGCCACTTCTCCGTCGCGAACCCGGTGGAGGCGATGATCGAGCGCTCCCGGCTCGCCGAGCGCACGTTCAAGCGGCGCTTCACCGAGGCGACCGGCCTCGCGCCGATCGCCTACGTCCAGCGGCTGCGGATCGAGAGCGCCAAGCGCCGGCTCGAGCGGAGCGACACGCCGATCGAGAAGGTCGCCTGGCAGGTCGGCTACGAGGACCCGGCCTTCTTCCGGCGCCTGTTCCGGCGCACGACCGGCCTCGCGCCCGGCGCCTACCGCAAGCGCTTCCGCATCCCCGCGTTCGCTCGCCCGTAGAGAACCCTCGAAGCAGGGTGCGCCTCCGGAAAGCTCGCCGGCAGGGCGCGAGGCGTTCCAGACCGCGCCCGGAGGACCTCGACATGACAGGGCCACAGTCCGAATCGATCCGCGTCGGCGGCGCGAGCGCCCTCGTGGGGCTCGCGGGCGTGGGCGCCGTCTCCCTCGTCCGGCCCGATCCGGGTGCCGAGCGCCCACGCTCGAGCGCGGGCCTTCAGCGGCCGGCACGAACGTCGGGCACGGACTTCCACAGCCCGATCCCTCCGGAGTCCCACACACGATGAGAGTCCTCGCCGTCTCCGGAAGCCTCCGCGAAGGCTCCACGAACACGTCGGTCCTCCGCGCCCTGTCGGCCCTCGCGCCCGCGGGCGCGACCGTCTGCTTCTCGCCGCCGCTCGACGCGCTGCCGTTCTTCAACCCGGACATCGAGGAGGCGGGGCTGCCGCCCTCCGTCGAGGAGTGGCGGGCCGCCGTCGCGCTCGCCGACGCCATCGCGATCTCGAGTCCCGAGTACGCGCATGGCGTCTCCGGAGTCCTGAAGAACGCGCTCGACTGGCTGGTCGGCGGCGTCGAGATCAGCGGGAAGCCCGTCGCCGTGCTCAACGCGCGTCCGCAGGCCTCCCTCGCTCACGGAGCGCTCGTCGAGACCCTCCGGGTCATGGGAGCGCGGGTCGTGGACGAGACGGCGCTCCCGCTCGCGGGCCGCGGGCTCGACCACGAGGGCATCGCGGCCGACGCAGGGCTGGCCGCGCTCCTCCTCTCGGTGCTCGCCACGCTTCGGCGGGCGTCCGAGGACGCCGCCGTCGCGTCTGGTTGACGTGGCACGCGAAGTGCAGTTCCGGAGCCTGAGATGCAGCCTTCGAAGCGCACCGCCTTCCTCAAGGACCTTCGCCGGCTCCTCCTCCTGGCCGCGCTCATCCTGACGGGGCGCTCGGTCCTGGCCGACTGGTACGTCGTCCCGACGGGCTCGATGAAGCCGACGATCCTCGAAGGGGACCGCGTCTTCGTCCTCAAGGCGGCGTACCAGGTGCGGGTGCCGTTCTCGCGAATGAGGCTCTTCGCCACCGGTCTGCCTCGACGCGGCGACGTCGTCGTCCTTCGGAACCCGGACGGCGGCACGGTGCCGTTCGTCAAGAGGCTCATCGGGCTGCCCGGCGACGCGGTGGAGATTCGCGACGGCGTTCTCCACGTCAACGGCGCGGAACAGCCCTCGGAGTTCCTGCCGCCTGTCGAAGGGCCGGACGGACATCCCGTTCTCGTCGGGACGGAGCGCCTTTCCGGCACGCCGCATCCCGTTCGGCTCCTTCCGGACCATCCGAACGCCGTCCGGTCCTGGGGGCCGATGGTCGTTCCGGAAGGCGAGGTGCTCGTCCTGGGAGACAACAGGGACGAGAGCCGGGACGGCCGGTACTTCGGCACGCGCCCGATCGGGGACCTGCTGGGCCGGGCGGTCGGAGTCTTCTGGAGCTGGGACCCGGAGTGGACGAGGGGGCCGAGATGGAACCGCTTCGTCCGCCCGTTCCGGACCGAGCCCGGCCCGGAGACGCCGGCGCCGATCGCGCGGCAGAGGCGAGAGCGGGATCCCATCGTCACGAGTCCTGTATGAATCGGCTCCTGCCGTGCCTCCTCCTCCTCGCGCCGGCCGTCGTCACGGCGCAGTCCGCGCCCCCTGCCGGTGGCGCCCGCCGTTCCGCGGCGGCTGCGCCGGCAGCGCCCGACGCCTCCTCGATCGGCGTTCCGCCTGCCGGATCGCGGCCCGACCTCGAGGGACTCCTCGGCTTCCGCTCTCTCTACTACCTCCTCAATCGAACCGCCTGGCCGACGCTGCCGCGCGAAGGCACCGACGTCCGGTCGGGGCGCGCCGTCGTCGGCCTCGAGGACCCGCTGCAGACCGTCGTCGTCTTCAACGCCTGGCACATCCCGGCGGCGGGGGGCACGGAGGACGTCCGGCTCGCCGACATGCGGAAGCACGTCCTCCGGCGCGACGTCGTCTTCGATGCGGAGTGGCCCGTCTACGCGTTGCCCGGATTCATCGTCCTCGTGCAGAAGCGCGACCGCGAGTGGGCCCTCGTCGCTCGCCTCGACGAGGGATACCTCGTCGAGGACCGTTCGGGGATCGGCATCTGCTCCCTCGCCGGACCGTAGGCCAGCAACACTGGCGGCTCCTCGGAGCCTCGGCGAGCCCTCGGAAGGGGGCGGCCGAAGGACCCGACGACGACGTCCGGCCCGGATCCGGGGATTGCCCTCCCCGGGCGCCGGGGGATTCCCGTAACCTCCCGGAAGGAGTGCTCGCTTGATCAGGAGATGCCTCACTCTCCTCGCCCTCGTTGTGCTCTCGTCGGCGCTCGGCCGCGCCGGTCTCGCGGCCGATCCTCCGGGAGTGCGTTTCCGGACGATCGACGAGGGCTTCGCCGAGGCGCGCGCCTCGGGAAAGCCGCTCCTCCTCTACTTCACCGCCGACTGGTGCCCTCCGTGTCACAACCTCGAGCACGAGATCTTCCACTCCTCCCGCTTCGTGGAGGGGATCGAAGAGGACTTCGTCCCGGTCAAGGTCACCGACCGAAGGCGCGAGGACGGCCGAAACGCGCCGGACGTCGACGCCCTTCAGAAGAACACGCGGGTGACCAGCTTCCCGACGCTTGTCGTCGTCCGGCCCGACGGGATCGCCGCGGTACGGAATGTCGGGTACTCCTCCCGCGGCGCGACGCTCGCCTTCCTCCGGGAGGCCGTCTCGCGCCTCGAAGCGGCGGAGAAGAAGAAGGGCCGCGCGCGCCCGTCGTAGGACGCCGCCCTTGAGACATCGAGATACCCTGCGTGCCACTGCGTGCGTCCTCGCCGCGCTCCTCCTCTCGGCCGCTCCGTCGGCCGCTCAGAACCCCACGGCCGTCCAGTGGGAGAACAAGATGGCCCGCAGCACGAAGGCGCTCCGGGCGGGGGACTACGAACGCGCCCTGAAGCTCTCCTCGTGGGTCGTAGAGGACATGATGGAGAGCCTCGGGACCGGCCACGACGCCACGCAGGCCGTGCGGACGCGCTAACCTCTCGGGCACCCACCATGAACGTCGTCAACCTGAAGGAAAGCCTCTCCCGGTTCTCGACCTACTGGGACCCGAAGATCGTCGGCGAGCTGAACGGCCAGCACGTGATGCTGGCGAAGCTGAAGGGGCCGTTCGTCTGGCACAGCCACGAAGCCGAGGACGAGCTGTTCCTCGTCCTCCACGGCTCGTTCACGATGGAGTTCCGCGACCGCTCCGTTCCCCTCCGCGAGGGGGAGCTGCTGATCGTCCCCCGCGGCGTCGAGCATCGCCCCGTCGCGGAGGAAGAAGTGCACGTTCTCCTCTTCGAGCCGGCGTCGACGGTCAACACCGGGAACGCGGGCGGCCCGCTCACCGTGCCGGCGCCGGAACGCCTTTGACGCGCGCCGTCCGAATCCGGAACGCCGAGCCACGCGACGTTCCGGGATGGCTCGTCCTCGCGAAGGAGGTGGAGCACCTCTTCGGGCCGATGTCGGAGGTGCCGGAGTTCCGCGCGGCGCTCGACGGGGCGATCGCGAGCGGCCACGCGCTCGCGGCGGTCGTCCCGTCGGACGACGGGGCCGAAGAGGTCGTCGGCGGGGTCGTCTTCTCCCCGGAGGTCGGCTCGGTGGAGTGGCTGGCCGTCTCGGCGCGAGCCCGCGGGGCGGGGCTCGGCCGCGAGCTCCTCTCGGCGGCGATCGTGCGGCTCGACCCGGCGAGGCCGATCCGGGTCCAGACGTTCGCGCCGGCCTCGGCGGGCGGGGCCGCGGCCCGCCACCTCTACACGGCGTTCGGCTTCGAGGATCGGGAGGCTGCGGAGCCGACACCCGCGGGCGTCCCGACGGTGATCATGGTGCGTCCGGCGCCTGCCGGGCCACGTCCGGCCGCGGGCGCGAAGGGAGGGGCTTCGGAGTGGAGCTGAGGAACGTCTGCGTCTACTGCGGGTCGAGCGCCGGGCGCGACCCGGCGTACGTGGAGGCGGCGGGGGCGCTCGGGCGGGCGCTCGTCGCCCGCGGGCTCGGTCTCGTCTACGGCGGGGCGAGCGTCGGGGTGATGGGGGCGGTCGCCGACGCGGTCCTCGACCTCGGCGGCCGCGCGGTGGGCGTGATCCCGGAGGCGCTCGTGCGGAAGGAGATCGCGCACGGCGGCCTGACGGAGCTCGTTGTCACCTCCTCGATGCACGAGAGGAAGACGCGGATGGCGGACCTCTCCGACGCCTTCGTCGCGTTGCCGGGCGGGATCGGGACGCTCGAGGAGATCTTCGAGGCGTGGACGTGGGGGCAGCTCGGCCTCCACGCCAAGCCGTTCGGGTTCCTGAACGTCGCGGGCTACTGGGACGGCCTCGTCTCGTTCCTCGACCACGCGGTGCGCGAGAGGTTCGTGAGGGAGCCCCACCGCGCGATGCTCGTCGTGAGCGAGGACCCGGAGGAGCTCCTCGACCGCTTCGCGGCCTGGCGGGCGCCCGACGTCCCGAAGTGGATCCGGAAGGGCGACGAGTAGGGCGCGCTCCGGCGAGCCCCTCGCTATACTCCCCGCAAAGTTCGATTGGCTGTCCCCCGGAACGCGGAACGGCGAGAGCCGAGGCCGCCAGCGGCTCGTCGGCGCGCGCCGCGGTCCGGGACGAGGACGAAGGAGGCGCGATGGCACTGCACGCGGCGATTCAGGCTTTGCTGGGAGCGGCCGGGGTGACGAACGGGATGCCCGGCTGGGCGATCCTCGAGAGCGCCCGCCTGCTGCCGCCCACGCCCGGCTCCGGGGCGGCGTTCGGGGACGGGCCGGCGCAGGCTCTCCGAAAGGTGATGAAGGCCTACTACGAGTACGGCCGGAATCACTGGACCTGGGCGCAGAGCGCGGGGGGCGCGGCCGCGAACGGAGGCCTCGTGAAGGGGCAGATCCAGGCGGTCGCCTGCGGGTCGTTCAACCAGAACTTCAAGTGGCTCGCCGAGAAGGGGCTCGGGATCACCGGCATCACGAACGGGCAGGAGACGGGGCAGTTCCTGACGATGCCGGGGAGCGTCTGCATCGACTCGAAGTGGGTGGGGAACGTCCGCACGAGCACGAAGGCGTTCGGCTCCCTGCGGTGCTTCAAGTTCTCCGGCCACTACTGGGTGATGCACGGCGGCGTGAACTACGACGTCTGCTACGACAACACGTTCCACTCGGTCTCCGAGATCATCTGGACGCGCCTGCTGCAGCCCGATCAGAGCCTGGTCGGGAAGGGGGGGCTCGGAGCGAACCAGATCTACCGCCTGGAGAAGCCGCTCCCGGAGGGCGACCACCTCGTGATGCTCCAGCAGAACGGGCCGAACGGCTGGCCTTCCTGGCAGATCGTCCCGAAGGCGCAGATCAAGTCGCTGAAGTAGGAGACGGCGGACCGGGGAGCGGGCGCCCGGATCGGAGCGCCCGCTCCGTCGCGGCGGCGGAGAGGGACGCCGTCTCTACGGCGCCGGGGCCGCGGGCGCCGCGGGAGCCGTCGGCTCGAGCGGCGCCTCGAGCCGGTAGACCGGAAGAAGCCCGACCGACTCGTCCCAGTACGGCGTCCGCGCGTAGAAGAAGCGGTGGCGCGCGCGGGCGTCGGCGGCGCGCTTCGGGTCGTCGAGGAGCGCCTTCC
>JAGOBQ010000005.1 GCA_017999215.1 Thermoanaerobaculia bacterium | reverse complement strand
GCGTAGGTCTCGGGTCTCGCGTCGCGCGCGGCCGGCGCTCTACCCCCCGCTCCGTCCGCGCGCCCGCGCCTTCGCGTCGATGAAGTCCGGGTGCGGCACGTGCAGGAGGCCGGCGACGCGGCGGATGAGGTGCTCCTCGAGGGGGTGCTTCTCCGCGTCGGCGAAGGCGACGAGCCACATCAGCTCGACGATCCGCTTCTTCTCCTCGAGAGAGAACCCCTTGTCGACGAGGCTCGTGAACTCGTAGAGCGAGGTCGCGGAGTCCGCCTCGGCCTCCGCGAGGCGGACCAGCTCCTCGGTGTCGGCGAGCGAGAGGCCGAACGTCCCCTGGAGCGCCGTGCGGACGACCGTCCGCTCCTCGTCCCTGACCTCGGGGTCGGCGCGCATCACCTCGACGAGGAGCACCGCGGCCGTGAGGCGGAATCGCTGGCTCGGATCGCCCGCGGCTTCCGCGGGGGCCCCGGCGACACGTTCCTGGAAGAATCGCTTGAGGGAGTCGAACATGGCGCGAGTGTCTCGTCCCCCGCGGCCTTCGTCCAGACGATTGGCGCCGGGCGTTTCTCTTCCAGGACGCGCGACCGTGAGGTCGCTTCGCCGAGGCGCACTCCCATGGAAAGGGGGGAAGGTATGCCCGTACGTTCCCGCTCCGCCGCGCTCTCCGCGCTCCTCGCGCTCTCCACGCTTCTCGTCACGGCTTCGGGGCGCGCCGACGTCGTCTGGAAGGTCGCCGACGAGGGGCCGAGGGCGCCGGGGTCGGGCAACGGCTCCATCTTCGGGAACGACTCCCGCGTCATCTGGTACGGCGAGGAAGGGACGTGGGAGCTCGACGGTTCCGCCTGGCGCCGCATCGAGTTCGACGACTCTGCGTCGCAGGGGGAGAGACTCGCGCCCTCCATCGTCGCGGGCGACAGGCTCGTCGCGGCGACGTTCCGGGACGGCGGACTCCAGCTGTTCGCCCTCGAGGGAAACGTCTGGAAATCGCTTGCTTCGGTCGAGGGCGTGGGGCCCGCCCTCGCGCACACCGCCGATCGGCTGTACGTCACCTCAGCGGCGTACTTCCCCTACGAGACGGAATGTCGGCCGGGCTTCGTCTGCACGCCCGACGCCCCCGCGCGGCGTCTCCGATCGGTCTCGCTCGCGGACGGCACCGTCCGCGAGGAGCCGCCCCTTCCCTCCTGTTACGGAACGCTCTTCGTTCTCGCGGGGAAGCTGCACCTCCTGCAGGAGCACTCCGGGTGCGGAGGACCGGGCTCCGGTGAGACGTCCGCAGCCTCCTCCCCGGAGCCCGCCCTTCCGATCTTCCGCCTCGACGGTGATCACTGGGTCGAGCGGCCTCCCTGGGTCGGCTTCTCCTACGGCTTTCGGACGACGCCGAACAGCGCATGGCGCTTCCAGAACATTGGCTCCGCGCAGATCGCGGCCCGGATCCTGACGACGTCCGGCTTCTCCGACCCGATTCAGATCCCGAGGTCGGCCTACGGTGCGGGCGACTATCCGAAACCGTTCGAATGGAACGGGCGACTCCTGGTTTCGACCACCGAACGGCGCGGGAACATCCTCGAGCTTCGAGACGGCCAGCTCGTCCGCCTGGAGCCGGAATCGCCCGTCACGGGAGAGCAGACCTGGGAGCCGTTCGTCGAGGCCGTGGGGCGACGGCTCTTCACCTGGGCGAAAGGGTGGGAGCCGCACGTGTTCGAGTCGACGCAATGGCTCCCGACATCGGGCCTCGAATCGCCACCCGGCGCAGACCGTTACGCGACGGGCGCGACGAAGCTCTTCGCGACGCTCGGGACCCGGGTCTTCCGGCGGGACGCGGCGGGCTGGACCCGGCTGTCGCCGGTCCCGGCCGTCGGCCAGATCTGGGGACTCGCCGCCCTCGAGGACCGGCCCGTCATCGGCTTCGACGGGGGCGGATCGATCGATCTCTTCATGCACGAGCCGGCTTCCGACACCTGGGTCGACCTGAAGCTCCCGCGGGGGTTCGGCGGGAGGCGTCTCTACACGCCACCCAGCTTCGAGGCGTTCCTGGCGACCGCCCGGGACGCGGTCTACGTCAGCGGAGATCCGGGGAAGCTCGCCCGGTACCGGGGCGGCTCCTGGACCAGCTTCTCGTCTCCACCTCCAGAGCCGGGAGTGAACACGAGCCGCTCCGTCCTCCGAGTTCTCGACGGGGTGCCGTACGTTTTCGACTGGGGGACGTACTCCGGGCCCACGGCGTGGCTCCTGAAGAACGACCGGTTCGAGCCCGCCTTTCCGAACCTCGACCAGGCGATCCGCGTCCGCGACGCCTGCGTCGCCGGGGGTCGCCTTCATCTCGCCGTAAGCGACGCCACGGGACGATGGGGAAATGGCGCCGCCCTCATGACGCCTTCGGAAGGAGGCTTCCAGACCCTCGTCACCGGAAGTGACCTGCAGCGGGCACGCGTCTCCTCGGGCCTTCCCCTGTCGCTCGCCGCCGCGGGCGACATGATCCTCTCGGGCGGACTCGCCTATTCCCGCGGCCAGCTCCGCGCGCAACGCGGTCCGCTCCTGCCTCGCACCATCGACTACGACGGCCGATTCGCCTACGGGTACAAGCCGCACGCCTACTACGACACGATGGGCCTGCTCTCCCCGGCGATCCGGGTGCGGAAGAGCCTCGCCGCGGTCGTGGATACCGCGGGGGTCGAGGGCGTGCGCTACCGAAGCACGTTGCTGCTGGCGAACTTCTCGCGGAGCTCGAACGCCGTCGCGCGCCTCTTTCCCGGCCGCGCCACAACGCCCGTGCGCGAAGTTCCCCTCGGGCCGGGGGGCCAGGTCCGAATCGAGGACCCGGTGCCGGGTTTCGTCGGACCTCTCGCCGTGGAGTTCGAAGGGCTCGAGGACGAGACGGAGGCCTGGGCGGCCGTACGCGTCTGGAGTCCGTCCGCAGGAGGAACGGCCGGGACCTCACTCCTCGCGACCGACCCCGGGAGCGTCCTCGGAGAGGCCGTCGCACTTCCTCCGGTTCGCTCGGGCGGAGACCGCCTCCACGCGGCGATCTCCGCAGATGCCGATGTGTCCGACCTCGCGGGAGAGACCATCTCGATCCCCGACCTGCGAGAGAGCATCGAGGAGGGCGGACGACACCCGCTGAAGATACCGATCGGCGGGTTCCTCCAGGTCGACCCCCACCCCGAGCGCGTCGCGAGACCGTTCGTCATTTCGGCTGGCGGACTCCTCGGCTACCTCGTTCGGAACGACGGGGTGACGAACGACGGCACCGTCGTTCCGTTCGAGCCCCCCGACACCCTCCCGGGCCGCCGAACCCGATTCCTCCCCGCCGTCGTCGGCGTCGCTTCGAGCCACGCCGTCTATCGCACGGAGCTCACGCTCGGCTGGCGCGCGATCGACCTGCGCCCGGTAGCCGCATTGGACTTCCTGGCGACGTGGCGCGACGAGCGCGGCTCGACGACCTTCTCGGTCTCGATCCCGGCGGTTCCGAACCCGTTTCCGTACGACCGGCTCGACGCGGGCGTGCTGCTCGAGATTCCCGACGCCGGAGCGTGGCTCGCTGCCAACGGCGTTCCGATCGACCACTCGGCGTTCGCTGGGACGCTCACGTTCTCGTCCGATCGGCCCGAGGGCGCGGGCGCGCTCCTCGCAACTGCCGTCGTCCAGGCGCGGAGCACCGGCGCAACTGGCGACTACGGCGTCAGCGTCCCCGTCGTGAACGAAGTCCGATGGGCCGATGAGCGCGCGGTCGTCCCGGGCCTGCGCGAGGATGCCGGGTTCCGCTCGAACGTCGCCGTCGCGAACCCCGAGCCCGACGACGGCCCGGTCGTGACCCTCGAGGTCACGCTTCACCAGGCCTCCGACGGATCGGTCATCGGGATTCTTCCGCAGGTCACGCTCCCGCCCGGCCGGCGATTCCAGTGGAACCGGCCTCTCTCGCAGATCGGATACGGCGGCGAGGCCTGGGCCGAGGTGCGGCGGGTCGCAGGCTCCGGCCGGTTCGTCGCATATGGCGTGGTCAACGACAATGTGACCTCGGATGGCACGCTTCTGCCGATGACGACGGGAAAGTGAACGAGGGCGAGGAGGAAGAGTTGAGACGATCCGAGAGCCGATTAGTCTTCTCGGGCCTGCTGTCCGTCGTTTGCATCGCCAGCTCGTCGGTCGTGAGGGCCGACGTCGTCTGGAGGGTCGCCGACGAGGGGCCGCGAGCGCCCGAGGCGGTCCAGATCCTCGGCGACGAGACGCGGACGCTCGCGTTCGGGCTTTCGGGGGACTGGGAGCTGCGGGGAACGACGTGGCACCCCGTCCCGCTCCGCACGACGGAGGTCGTCGGGAGCAAGCGGACGCTCTTCTTCGCGAACGGCCGGTTCGGGGCGACGACCTCGAGCACCACCACGTGCCAGGTTCAGCTCTTCATCCTGAACGGCGACACGTGGACGCGGCTCTGGAACGATGCGTCCTGCCATCCGGTCGTTCGGTCGGAGGAGAGGCTCTACGTCGTGGCGGAAGGCTTCAGGAGCTGCGACTGCGCGAGCGATCCCGCGATCGGGCCGGAGGCCCGGCGCCTTCGCTCCGTCTCCCTCGCGGACGGCTCGGTCCGGGAGGAGACTCCCCTGCCCGCCTGTTCCGGCACGCTCTTCGCGCTGTCGGGGAAGCTCCACCTGATCGGGACGCCGCCGGTCTGCGGAGGTCCGAGCGCGAGCGACGTCGCCGCCTTCGCGAGTACGCCGCCCTATCCCTTCTACCGGCTCGACGAAACCGGGTGGACGCAGCTGCCTCCGTGGGACCTGCCCGTCTGGACCTTCTTCGAATCGACGCCCAACAGCCTCTGGGTGATCTACGGGCTCGGCAGCGCCGGCTACGCCGCCCGAATCCTCACGACCGCCGGCTTCTCCGACCCGATCGCGATTCCCCGGAGCATCACGGCCACCTACGGAGGTCCGAAACCTCTCGAGTGGAACGGGCGATTCCTCGTCACGAGCAGCGAGGGGCGCGGCAACGTCCATCTCCTCGAGGGGAACACCCTCGTCCGGATCACGCCGGAGTCGCCAGTGGCCGCGCGATACCCCCCGCCCGTCGTCTCCGTCGCGGGCACTCGGCTCTTCACCTCGGCCGACGGCTGGGACGTGCACGTACGGGACGGCTCCGTGTGGAGCGCGACGTCGGGTGTGGTCGGGGCTCCAGGGGCCGATTGGTACCTGCGGGGGGAGACGAAGACGTTCGCCGTCCGGGGTTCACGGCTCTATCGCCGGGACGACGCCGGCTGGAAGCGCCTCCCGCCCTCGCCCAGCGCCGAGCAGGCGGAGGTCGTCGGTGTCTGGAAGGACCGGCCGGTCGTTGCCGAGTGGGTCTCGGGTTCGATCTCTCGCCGGCATCTCGCGCTCGACGGCGAGTCCGACGAGTGGGTCGATCTGAAGAGTCCGGAGGGATTCGGCACGCCGCTGATCGGCGTGGGCGAGGACCTATACCTGTCCGGCCCCGCCGGGAGGCTGTCCCGGCTTCGTGACGGAGCCTGGTCGATTCTCGAGGCGTCGCCGCTCCCGTCCGAGGAGTGCACGACCAGTCCCGTCGCGATCCGGCGGGCAGGCGGCGAGACGTATGCCGTGGCGACCGACTGGTGTTCCGGTCCCGGCCGGCGCGACGAGACGGTCTTCCGGGTCGACGGGGATCGGCTCGTCCGCGCATTCCCGGAACTCGATCGCGCGATGCGCGTCGCGGACGTGCTCGAGGTCGACGGAGAGCCCGTCCTGCAGGTCCACGATGCCTCCCCGGGCGTCGGGCCGCGGGCCGTCCTCGTCCGACCGTCGGAGGCGGGCTTCGAGACGCTCCTGACGCGCGAGGACATCCAGGAGAGCGGGCGGGAATCCGTGGCGCGTGCGGAGATGTCCAGCTTCGGAAGCTCGATCTTCTTCTCCGGCCTTCGGCTGGCCCGGGGCCGGCTCTCCAGGCAGGGGGGCGGGACCGTCCCCGCGAGGATCGACCCCGACGGACGCATCGCATATGGAGACCGGTATCGATACTCCTCCGACGCCCGGCCGGACCCGCTCCTGACGCCCGTCTCTCGCGTCCGGAAGCAGATCGCGGCCGTCGTAGACGCGACGGGACACGGCGGGACCCGCTACCGGAGCGAGCTGACGGTGGCGAACCTCTCGCCGGGCGCCGGCTGCGTGGCGAAGGTCTACGCCGGCGCGACGGCGGAGCCGACCATCGAGGTGCCGCTCGGACCGGGCGCGCAAAGGCGGATCGTGGACCCCGTTCCCGGCTTCGTCGGTCCTCTTGCCGTCGAGTTCGACGGCCTCTCCGACGATCGGGAGGCGTGGGCGGCGGTGCGCGTCTTCAGTTCGTCTGAAGGCGGAACGGCGGGGACGTCGCTTCTCGGGAGCGAGGCGGGAAGCCTCGCGGGGGCGGCCACGCTGCTGCGCCCTACCCGCGCGCCGGGGAGCCGACTGCACCTCGCGCTCGCGACGTCCCGGGACGGAAGCGACGTACCGACGTGGGTCTACGCGGACCCCCGGCAGGTCCCGGAAGTCAATACGAGCCGTCCGCTCCCGGCCGGATCATTCCTCCAGGTCGACCCGGACTCTTCGAGGCTCTTCGGGCCGCTCCGAATCGAGGCGTCCACTCTCTGGCTTTCCCAGTTCGACGACGCGCGCAACGACCTCCTCGGGTACTTCGTTCGGAACGACGGCACGACGAACGACGGGACGGTCGTGCCGTTCGAGGAGCCGGACGTCCTCCCGGGCCGGCGTACCCGGTTCCTGCCGGCCGTCGTCGGCGCGACGTCGGAGCACGGGCGGTACCGGACCGAGCTGACGCTCGGCCGAAGGGAGCGGTGGGGATTGCCGGAGAAGGGGCTCACCTTCAGCGTCACGTACCGAGACGAGAAGGGCGCACTTACGTTCCCGGTCGCCGTCGACCTCGACAGCCTCGTTGAAGTGCCGGATGCCGGGGCGTGGCTCGTCGCGAACGGCGTTCCGATCGATCCGAACGATTTCGCGGGGACGCTCACGTTCTCGTCGGATCGGACGGAAGGAGCGGCCGACCTCCTCGTGACGGCGGTCGTCCAGGCGCGAGGCACCGGCGCGGCGGGCGACTACGGCGTCAGCGTCCCCGTCGTGAACGCAGTGCGGTGGGCGGCCGAGAGCGCCATCGTCCCGGGCCTGCGCGAGGAGGCCGGGTTCCGCTCGAACGTCGCCGTCGCGAACCCGGAACCCGAGGGCGGACCGGTCGTGACTCTGGAGCTGACGCTTCACCAGGCCTCCGACGGATCGGTCATCGGGATCCTTCCGCAGGTCACGCTCCCGCCCGGCCGGCGGTTCCAGTGGAACCGGCCTCTCTCGCAGATCGGCTACGGCGGCGACGCCTGGGCCGAGGTGCGGCGGGCCGGAGGCTCGGGCCGGTTCGTCGCGTACGGCGTGGTCAACGACAACGCGACCTCGGACGGGACTCTGCTCCCGATGGCCGCGGGGAGGTGAGCGCCCGGACCTGATCGCCCACGACCGCAGCCGTCCGGCTGCCCGTGCGCTCTCGCTGAACCAGGAGCAGGCCGCCGTGCCGCAGCTCCTCGCAGAGCCGGACCGGGCGGTGATCCTCGGAGGGCTCCTGACGTCGACCTTCCTGTTCCTCGTCCTGGTCCCGGTCCTCTTCGCGGGAAAGAAGCAGGAGGACAGGCCGAAAGGGGCTGAGGGTCAACCGGAGCAGGCCTTACACCGGAGTCCGTAGAAGCTGCTCGCGGCGCGGTCGCGCGGGACACGCCCGGATGCTTTCGGCGAGCCCGGACGACACCGATTCGGCGAAGGGGTCATCCGGCGTTCCCGTCCCCGATCCGATGGAGATGATGGACCGAATGAAAGCCTCGGATCGATGGACGGGGATGCTCCACGGCGTGAGCACGGCCTCTTCGTTCAGCTCGCGGTCGCGTGGGAGAAGTGGAGGCGTGCCGGTCGCGCTCGCCGGCCCGCGTCTTGCTCCTGGAGGCTCGTCATGAGCAAGTACAAGATCGCCGTCCTCGTCGGAAGCCTTCGCCGGGATTCCTTCAATCGCAAGCTGGCCAGCGCCGTCGTGAAGCTGGCGCCGGCGGAGTTCATCTTCGAGCAGGTCCAGATCGGAGACCTGCCCCTGTACGACCAGGATGACGACGCGAATCCCGCCGCGTCCGTCAGGCGGTTGAAGGAACAGGTCGCGGCCGCCCAGGGACTCCTCTTCGTGACTCCCGAGTACAACCGCTCCATCCCGGGCGTGCTCAAGAACGCGATCGACCACGCCTCGCGGCCCTACGGCCAGAGCGCCTGGGCGGGCAAGCCTGCCGGCGTCCTGGGCGCCTCGGTCGGCGCGATTGGCACGGCGATGGCGCAGCAGCACCTGCGCAACGTCCTCGCCTACCTGGACGTCCCGACCCTCGGCCAGCCCGAGGCCTTCATCCACGCGAAGGACGGACTGTTCGACGAGGCGGGTGATCTGGCCGCGAGCAGCAGGACGTTCCTCCAGACCTGGATGGACCGGTACGTCGCCTGGGTGAAGGCGCACGCCGCGCCTCGGTCGTAAACCGCGGACGCCCGGAGGCTCCGAAGAGCACCTTCTTCAGAAGCCGTGTAAGTCGTTCCACACCGCGGGCGGATCGCGGCTCTGCGACCGGGCAGGCGAGACCGGGGGCGACCTCACGAAGCGTTCGCGAGGTTGCTTCGTCCGGGACTTCCTCGGTCTGTCGGAGGAACAGGCGGCGCAGAGATTCCCCGCGGCCGACCACCGCCTTCCGACGCGCGTCAAACCGTTACGAGACCCGCAGGAGCGTGTCATCTACCGGGACGAATGATGGCTGTTTGCCGAAAAGCGACCCGCGATGAGGGCTGCCATTGCGGGCCTACGGCGCAGTATCGGAACGACAGCGACCGCGAGGCGCAGGACGTCTCTCTTCCTCGACGCCGACACTCTGCCTGACCAGAGGGTTCGCGTGGTCGCGTCCGACGATGCTCTCCCTCGGCCTTCTCTCGTCGAGTATCCACGTCGCCCGGGTCCTGGCGGCGGGCGGCACGCTCGAGGATCGGCCCGTCCACAACGACGGCCGCTGATTCGACCCTTTCCCCTTCCCCGCCCCCACCCTCTCCAATACCGCCCGCATTCGCGACCTCGGCGAAACCCTCGATGCGCACCGGAAACGTCAGCTGGCGCTCCATCCCGGTCTCACGATCTCCGGCATGGACGACGGCCTCGAGAAGCTCCGGTCGGGCGAGGTGCTGACGGCGAAGGTCCCCCACGGGGAAGGATTCGTATCCGTCCTGAAGCAGATCCCCGACGACCTCGACGCCGTGCTCTTCGACGCGCCCGGAGAGTCACCGCGTTGACGCGCGGGGACCTCGTTCCTATCATCACCCGCGCGAGGCGGGTGCCGCGCGATGAACCGAGCGAAGACCACCGGATCGTCCCGACCCCATCACGGAAGGACCCGGCGGACGCTCGCCCTTCTCGTCGTGCTCGTCTTCGTCGCCGGCTCGACCCTCGCGACGGCGGACGAAGTCCTGCACTCCTCCGCGAGGAGCGGCCCTTCGGCCCCGTCTACGGCGGATTCGTGCCCCGATCCGGGGACGGACGGCCAGCCCTGCGGACCGGGATGCCCGTGCTTCTGCTGCCCGGGCCACGCCAACGGCCTCGCCGTCTTCCCGCCCGGAACCTCCGTCGAGATTCCTCCCTCGAGCGAGTTCGAGCTCGAAGCCCACGACGACCTTCGTCCGAAGGGCGTCCTTCGTCGCATCTTCCACCCCCCTCGCGCCTGAGGCTCTCCTCTCGAGAGTCCGCCGGGACGCCGCGCACCGCGCGCGGTCCCGGCCCCGGCGCAGGAGCGACGCCCCCGACGGGCGTCCTCGGAAAGCAGGAGCTCGAAGGTGCATCGTCTTCCCCTACGGAAATTCCATCGGTGGCGCGTCCACCTCCTCTGGGTCGTACTCGTCTCGGCGGGTCCGGCGTCCGCCTCCCCGGAGGTCCTCGAGCTGACCTGGCCCGACGTCGTCCGGCTCGCCGAGGGTCATCCGCGTCTCGCGGCAGACCAGCTCCAGGTCGCGGCGGCCCGCAGCGGAATCGCCGGGGCCGGCGCGGTGCCGAACCCCACGTTCGAAGCGGATCTCGGCCGGGGCCGCGCACGGATCGGCGACGAAGCGCGCTCGGAGAGCGAGCTGGCGTTGAGCCTTCCTCTCGGGTGGATCGCCGAACGCGGGCCGAAGCTCGAGGCCGCCGGCGCCGAGGTGGACGTCGCGCTCGCGGAGAGCCTCGCCTCCCGGCGGGAGGTCCTCCTCCAGCTCCGGACTCTCTTCTGGGGTCTGGCTTACGAGCAGGCCCGGGTGGGCGTCCTCGAGACGCTCGTGGCGCAGACCACGAAGCTCGCGCAGACCGTCCAGCGGCGCGTGGAGACCGGGGAGGTCCGACCCGTCGAAGCCCCGCTCGTCGAGATCGAGCTCGAGAAGGTCGCGGCAGAGCTCGAGGCCGCCGAGACGATCCTCCGGGCCCGGCAGGCGGCGCTCGCTCGATGGCTCGCCGTGCCGTCGGGCCGGACCGTGGTTGCGAAGGCCGATCTGTCCGCTCTTCCGGTCGTCCTGGACCGCGAGGTCGCCCTCGAGCGGGCGAGGTCCGCAGACCCTGCGCTGAGGGTCGCCAGCGCGCGCTCGCGGCTCCTCTCGGCCGACGTCCGGGCCGAGCGCAGGGCCACGATCCCCGCCTTCTCCCTTCGGGGGTTCGTCACGGACGAGCTCGACCGACGAGCTCACGGCGTCGGCATCTCCTTCGACGTCCCGATCTGGAGCTGGAACAGGGGGCGCATCGCCCAGGCCGAGGCGAAGCTCGCGGCCGCCGACCGGCAGGCCGAAGCGACGGCGCTCGAGGTCGAGACGACCGTCATCGAGGCCCAGGCCGCGTGCCGCGCGTCCGTCGCCACCGCGAGGCGCTTTCGGGACGAGATCGTCCCCCGCTCCGAGAGGGTCGTCCTCACCATGGAGCGGACTTACCAGGTGGGCGAGGCGAACCTGCTTCCGGTGATCGACGCCCGCCGAACGCTGCTCGACTCGCGCCGCCTTTCCCTGAACGCGCTCGCGCAGGCGCAGCTGGACTGCAGCCGCCTCGACGCCCTCGCCGGAGAAGAGATCCCATGAACGGACGAATCCTGACCTGCATCCTCCTCGCGGCCCTCGCGCCGGCCGCGGGCCCCGCCTGCAAGGAGGCCGGCCCCGCCCCGACGCCTGCGGCCGTCCGGGCCGGGGACGGCCACGAAGGCCACGCGCACGAGGACGGTATGGGGGGCGCCGAGACCCGGGAGCCGTCGGACCTCGACCGCCCGGTCGAGGAGCTCGTCGCCCTCACGTGCGAGCACGAGAAGAGGATGTTCGAGTGCGACGAGTGCCGGTACGAAGCGGGCTTCGTGCGCGCGCCGGCGAGCCTCGTCGCGGGCGGGCTCATCACGACCGTGAAGGCCGGGCCCCGGAAGGTTTCCGTGCCGGTCACGCTCACCGGGGAGGTGCGCTTCGACGAGCGCCTCGTCGGCCACGTGAGCTCTCCGGTGGAGGGGATCGTCCGGGCGACGCACGTGACGCTGGGCGACCGGGTGAGGAAGGGCCAGCCGCTCGTCGAGATCGAGAGCGTCGCGGTCGGAGAGGCCCAGGCGGCCTGGCTCGAGGCCCGGAGCCTCCTCTCGCTGGCCCGCCGCAGCTTCGAGCGGCTCTCCGCGCTTCGAGAGGAGAACATCTCCTCCGAGAAGGAGACGCTCCAGGCCCGCCAGGAGCTCGAGACCGCGGAGATCCGCGCCGCGAACGCGCTCGGTACGCTGACGCGCCTCGGCGCCAGCTCCGCGGACGCGCGCGCCCTCACGAGCGCCACCGCCGGCGGACGGATCGTCCTGCGCTCCCCGATGGACGGCCTGGTCCTGACCCTGCACGCCGTGCCGGGCGAGACGGCCCGGACCGACGAGGCTCTCGCCACGGTCGGCGACAACTCGAGGGTCTGGGTCTGGGCCGACCTCTACGAGCGGGACATCCGCTCCGTCGTCCGCGGGCAGGCCGTCGGGCGGCTCGAAGCCTCGGTCTCCGTCAAGGCCTACCCGGACGAGGTCTTCGCCGGCGCCGTCGACCTCGTCACGCAGGCGATGGACGAGTCCTCCCGGACCGTGAAGGTCCGCGTCGAGGTGAGCAACCGGGCGGGGCACCTGCTCTCGGGAATGTTCGCCAGCGTCCGGCTGTACCTCCCGGGCGCCGACGAGGCGCTCGCGATTCCCGGAAGCGCCGTCCTCGAGGACGAGGGGCGTTCCTTCGTCTTCGTCCACCACGCGGGCGACGACTACGTCCGTCGCCCCGTCGCGGTCGGGCGGACCTGGGGCGGCTGGGCCGAGGTGAAGAGCGGACTGACGGCGGGCCAGGTCGTCGTCGCCGAAGGGGCCTTCCTCATGAAGTCCGACGTCCTCCGCTCGAAGATGGGCGCGGGCTGCGCGGACTGACGGGACGGCACGACGTGGGGTTCGCCAGCGTCCTCCTGAAGAACCGGCTCCTCGTCCTCCTCGGCACCGCGCTCCTCGCCGCGCTGGGCGTCGTCGCCTGGACCCGCCTCCCCATCGACGCCTTCCCCGACGTGACGAACACCCAGGTCATGATCCTCTCGAAGGCTCCGGGGCTCGCCGCCGTCGACGTCGAGCAGCGGGTGAGCTATCCCATCGAGCAGGTGATGCGCGGACTGCCGCGCGTCCAGCAGGTCCGGTCGCTGTCGCGGGCCGGTCTCTCCCAGGTCGTCATCATCTTCGAGGACGGCGTCGACACCTACTGGACGCGCCAGGTCGTCTTCGAGCGGCTCAGCATGGCCCGCGAGCAGCTTCCCCCGGGCGTCGAGCCGGAGCTCGGGCCGATCTCGACCGGCCTCGGGGAGATCTACCAGTACACCCTCGAGGCGGACGGCCGGAGCGCCATGGACCTCCGGACGATCCAGGACTGGATCGTCTCGCCGCTCCTGAAGCCGATCCCCGGAGTGAACGAGGTCAACAGCTTCGGCGGCGAGGTGAAGCAGTACCAGGTCCTCGTCTCGCCGGAGAAGCTCCTCAAGTACGACCTGACGGTCGGCGAGGTCGTCGAGGCGGTCGAGCAGGGGAACGCGAACGCGGGCGGGGGCGTCCTCGTCCGGGGCTGGGAGCAGCTCTACATGCGGGGCGTCGGGCTCCTGAAGGACGTTCCCGACATCGAGCGGACCGTGCTCAAGGCCGTCGACGGCTCTCCCGTCTACGTGCGGGACGTCGCCGACGTCGTCATCGGGGCGGAGCCCCGCCAGGGCGCCGTCTCGCGCGACGGGAAGGGCGAGGTCGTCGCGGGCATGATCATCATGCTCAAGGGCGCGAACTCGCAGGACGTCGTCGGCCGCGTCAAGGCCTCCGTGGAGAAGGTTCGGGACACGCTTCCGCCGGGAGTCCGGCTGAACGTCTTCTACGACCGCACCTCGCTCATCGAGGCCTGCATCGAGACCGTCGTCGACGCCCTGCTCGAAGGCGGCCTCCTCGTGATCCTGATCCTCTTCCTCTTCGTCGCCGAGCTCCGGACGGCGCTCATCGTCGTCCTCTCCCTCCCTCTCACGTTCCTCGTCAGCTTCATCGTCATGGGCTCGGCCGGGATCACCTCGAACCTCATGAGCCTGGGCGGCCTCGCGTTCTCGGTCGGGATGGTCGTCGACGCCTCCATCGTCGTCGTCGAGAACATCCGGCGCCACCTCGCGCTCGAGACGGCGAAGGAGCACCGGCGGCGCGTCGTCGCCGGTGCGCTCGCCGAGGTCGCGAGGCCGGTCGCCTTCTCCGTGATCATCGTCGCGATCATCCTGGTGCCCCTCTTCACGCTCCAGGGGGTCGAGGGGAAGATGTTCGCCCCGCTCGCGGCGACGATGCTGATCGCCCTCCTCGTCTCCCTCGCGGTCGCGCTCACGGTCGTGCCCGTCCTCTCCGAGATGTTCCTGCGGCAGGTCCCCGAGAAGGAGTTCGCGTTCATCCGGAGGCTCCGCCAGGGATACGTCCGGCTCCTCGGGCACGCGGTGCGCCGCCCGGCGGTGACTCTCGGCCTCTCGGGCGGGGTGCTCGTCGTCTCGCTGGCCCTCCTTCCGCTCGTGGGGACGGAGTTCATGCCGCCGCTGGACGAGGGGGCCATCGCGGTGAACGTCGTCCGGCTGCCGAACGCCTCGCTCGAGGGCTCGGTCAAGGTCGCGACGTTCCTGGAGAAGCGCCTGCTCGCGTTCCCCGAGGTCGAAACGGTCGTCAGCAAGACCGGACGGGCGGAGATCTCGGAGGACCCGATGGGGCCCGAGCAGACCGACGTCTTCGTCATGCTGAAGCCCCGCCGGAAGTGGGGAACGGGGCGCGACAAGGCGGAGCTCGTCGAGGCCATGCAGAAGGACCTCTCCGAGATCCCCGGCCTGCGCTTCTCGTTCTCGCAGCCGATCGCGCTCCGGGTGAACGAGCTCATCTCCGGCGTGAAAAGCGACCTCGCGGTGAAGGCCTTCGGCCCCGACCTCGGGGTGCTGAAGACGTTCGCGGACCGCGCGGCCGCCGAGTTGACGGGGATCGAGGGCGCCCGCGACGTGAAGGTGGAGCAGGTCTCCGGCATGTCGCAGCTCGACGTCGTCGTCGACCGCGAGGCGCTGGCCCGCCACGGCATCAAGATCGGCGACGTCAACGCCACGATCGAGACCGCGGTCGCCGGGCGGCACGCGACGACGCTGATCGAGGAGGAACGGCGGTTCGCCGTCGTCGTCCGCTTCCCGGAATCGGCCCGCACCGACGTCCCCGACCTCGAGCGGCTGCTCGTGCCGGCGCCCGGCGGGGAGCGGGTGCCTCTCGGGCAGCTCGCCCGGTTCACCGTCGTCGAGGCCCCCGCCCAGGTGAGCCGCGAGAGCGGCATGCGCCGGGTCGTGGCGGAGGCCAACGTCCGGGGACGCGACCTGGGCGGGTTCGTCGCCGAGGCCCGGGAGCGGATCGCACCCTTCGCGAAGCAGCTCCCGCCCGGTTACACCGTCGAGTACGGCGGCCAGTTCGAGAACCAGCAGCGCGCCATGCGTCAGCTCGCCGTCGTCGTGCCCGTCGCGCTGCTCCTGATCCTGGTCCTGCTCTACCTGGCGCTCGGGTCCGTCCGGGACTCCCTTCTCGTCCTTCTGAACCTCCCGTTCGCGCTCGTCGGAGGCGTCCTCGCCGTCGTCGTCTTCGGGATGCCCGTCTCGGTCTCCGCCGCGGTGGCCTTCATCGTCCTCCTGGGCATCGCGGTGCAGAACGGCGTCGTCCTCGTCGCGTACTTCCGCCAGCTCCGCGACCGGGGCGAGACCGTCGCCGACACGGTGATCCAGGGCTGCGAGGTCCGCTTCCGCCCGCTCGTGATGACCGCGCTCACGAGCTTCATCGGTCATCTCCCGATGCTCTGGGCGACCGGCTCGGGCGCCGACATCCAGAAGCCGCTGGCCGTCGTCGTCATGGGCGGTCTGATCACCTCGACGATCCTCACGCTCCTCGTCCTCCCGAGCTTCTACGCCTGGGTCGCACGGCCGAAGGAGGCGGACTGAGCGCACCCCCGGAATCGCGAGGCCGGACGGCGGCCTAAGATCCCGTCCGCATGCCCGTCTTCCGCGCAGGTCGCGACCTCGTCCGGCTCGAGGTGTCGGAGCCCGTCGTTCTGGAGATGGCCGCGGCCCTCTGGGCCGAGGCCCCCGGCGGCGGCGCGCACGCCGGCGAGCTCCGTCTCGGGATTGAGGTGACCGACGGGACGGTCGAGGGCGATCCGGAGGAGGAGCTCCGGTGGGAGGTGAGCGACGACGAGACACGCCTCCGCGCGCCGGGGATCGAGATGACGGTGAGGCCGCGGGAGCGGATCGCCGCGGCGACGGTGGCCCGCTCGCTCGTCGCGCTCCGTCCGGCGCTCGCCGCGCGGCTCCTCCTCGAGGCGCCCGTGACGGCGATGAAGATGGTCGGGATGCAGCTCCTCCATGCGGGCGCGGTCGTCGGACCCGCGGGGGCCGCGGTCGTGCGCGGAGCAGCGGGGGCGGGCAAGTCGACGCTCGTCGCGGCCTGCCGCGCGGCCGGCATGGGGTTCCTGGGCGACGAGAGCCTCCTCGTCGACCGTGACGACACCGACCGCCTCGAGGCGACGCTCCGCGACCTCGTCCTGACGCCGGACTCCGCCCGCCTGCTCGGCCTTACGGCGGCGTCGGTTCCCACGTTCTCGGGCGGCGAGCGGAAGCGGCGCGTGCCGCTGGCCGAGCCGCTCGCGCCGGCCGACCGCCTCGCGCGCCGCGCGGCGACGGTGCTCCTCGGGCCGCGCGAGCCCGGTCCCGCGCGCCTCGTACCGATCTCCGGGGCCAGGTTCCTCGAGGAGTTCGCCGCGGGCGCGATCCCGCAGGAAAGGATGTACGGCGGAGACCCCGGGGCGGTCGCGCGGGCGTGGGACGGGAGGGGCACGTACCTCCTGACCGGCGCCCTCGACCTCCCGGGCGCCGTCGACCGAATCCGTGATCTGGTGCACGGATTCGGCGCCCGCTGAATTCCTAGACTGCGTCGCAAGGAATGAGCGCAGCCGGACCTCCCGTCCTTTTCGCCCACTCCTGCTTCCTCGCGCACGACGCGAAGCAGGTGAGGAAGATGCGTCCCTACGCACCGCTCGCGACGCTCCTCGCCGCCTCGGTCGTGAGGCGCTCGGGGCGCGAGGTGGCGCTCTTCGACGCGATGCTCTCGGCGGGCGAGGAGGAGTTCGAGGCGGACCTCGCGCGCGTCACGCCGCGGGTCGTCGCGATCCTCGAGGACAACTTCAACTTCCTGACGAAGATGTGCACCCAGCGGAACCGCGAGGCGTGCGTCCGGCTGATCCGGAGCGCGAAGGCGGCCGGGGCGCGCGTCGTCGTGAACGGGTCCGACGCCTCGGACGACCCGGCGTTCTACCTCGACGTCGGCGCCGACGCGGTGATCCTCGGCGAGACGGAGCGGACCGTCCTCGACCTCCTCGACGCCTGGGACCGCGCCCCCGACGCCGACCTGAGCGCCATCCCGGGCCTCGCGCTCCCGGCGGGCGCCGTCCGCGCGGCCGGCAGCGCCCCGACCCGGACGCCCCCGCGGCCGTTCGTCGACGACCTCGACTCCCTGCCTCTCCCCGCGTGGGACCTCGTCGACGCGGACCGGTACCGGAAGACCTGGTCCGAGGCGCACGGGCGCCTGTCGTGGAACATGGTGACGACCCGCGGGTGCCCCTATCGCTGCAACTGGTGCGCGAAGCCGCTCTACGGGGTCCGCTACGCGCAGAGGAGCCCGGCGAGCGTGGCCGAGGAGATGCGGCAGCTCAAAGAGGCCGTCCGGCCCGACCACGTCTGGTTCGCCGACGACATCTTCGGCCTCTCCCACCGCTGGATCGAGCGGTTCGCGGAGGAGGTCCGGGAGCTCGACGCTTCCATCCCGTTCACGATCCAGTCGCGCGTCGACCTGATGTCGGAGACCGCGGTCGAGGCTCTCCGGCAAGCCGGGGCCGAGGAGGTCTGGATGGGGGTCGAGTCGGGCGCGCAGTCGATCCTCGACGCGATGGACAAGGGGACGACGATCGCCCAGGTGCGCGGGGCGACCCGCAGGCTGAAGGAGGCGGGCATCCGAGCCTCGTGGTTCCTCCAGCTCGGCTACCCCGGCGAGACGTGGGACGAGATCGTCGCGACGCGCGAGCTCGTGCGGGAGGAGCGCCCCTCCGACGTCGGCGTGTCGGTCGCCTACCCCCTTCCCGGGACCGTCTTCTACGAGCGCGTGAAGGGCCAGCTCGGCGAGCGGTCGCACTGGAAGGACAGCGACGACCTCGACATGATGTTCGAGGGAACGTACGCCGCGCCGTTCTACAAGAGGGTCCGGGACCTCCTCCACGAGGAGGCCGCCCTCGGCGCGATCTCGCCGTCCGAGACGATCGGCCGGCGCCGCCGGAACCTCGACGCCGCGTGGCTCGCGGCGGAGCGCGACGAGCCGCGCTCGCGCACCGGCGGCGCGGCGCTCCCCACCCGGCAGCGGGGCTGAGGGACGGCCCCCGGGGCGAGCCGATGACCGACCTCCTCCTTTCGCACGGCTACTTCCTCGCGGAGGACGAGAAGGAGCGGGCGGTCATGAAGCCGTACCCGCCGCTCGGCCTCCTCTCGCTCTCGGCCTACCTCAAGCGCGAGGGGTTCTCGGTGGAGGTCTTCGACTCGACGTTCGGGACGCGCGAGGCGCTCTGCGCGCGGCTCGACGAAGGCCCCGGCGTCCTCGGCCTCTACACGAACCTGATGACGCGCCCGCCCGTCCTCGCCCTCACGGCCGCGGCGAAGGCGCGCGGGTGGACCGTCGTCCTCGGCGGCCCCGAGAGCGCGAACTACCCGGCCGAGTACCTCGCGGCCGGCGCCGACGTCGTCGTCCTCGGCGAGGGGGAGGAGACGCTCCGCGAGCTCCTGCCGGCGCTCGCGGAGCGCGGCCCGCACCGCCTCGAGGGGATCGCCGGCGTCGTCTTCCGCGACCAGGACGGGACGGTCGTCGCCGGGGCGCCGCGCGCGCAGGTCCGCTCGCTCGACACCCTCCCCTGGCCCGACCGCGAGGCGATCGACCACGAGCCGTATCTGGCGGCCTGGCGCGAGCGGCACGGCGAGGGGAGCGTCAACCTCATCACCGCGCGCGGCTGCGCCTACAAGTGCGACTGGTGTTCGCACGCCGTCTTCGGCAACACCCACCGGCGACGCTCCCCCGCGAACGTCGCGGACGAGGTCGCGTGGATCCGCGACCGCTACCACCCGGAGCAGGTCTGGTACGCCGACGACGTCTTCACGATCTCGCACCGCTGGCTCTTCGAGTACGCCGGGGAGCTCGAGAAGCGCGACCTGAAGTTCCCGTTCGAGACGATCTCGCGGGCCGACCGGATGGCGGACGAGGAGGTTCTCGCGACGCTCGCGCGGCTCGGCTGCCGCCGGATCTGGATCGGCTCGGAGAGCGGGAGCCAGCGCCTCCTCGACGCGATGCGCCGCGGCGTGACGGTCGAGCAGGTGCGGTGGGCGACCCACGCCGCCCGGCGCCACGGCATCGAGGTCGGGATGTTCCTGATGTGGGGCTACGACGGCGAGACCGCCGAGGACGTCGAGGCGACCGTGGAGCACGTCCGCGCCTCGCTCCCCGACGTCTTCTTCACGACGCTCGCCTACCCGATCATGGGGACCGGCTACTACGAGAAGGTGAAGGGCCGGGTCTCCCTCTCGCGGCCCTGGGCGGAGGGGGGCGACCGCGACCACGTGGTCGCGGGACGCGCGGACCGCGAGACCTACCGGCTCGCCGACCGCTGGCTCCGGGCCGCCGTCGAGTCCCGGCGGCTCGAGGAGGCGGCGCCGGAAGAGGCCCGCGCCCTCGCCGGCGAAGCGGAGGCGGCCCGGCGGGAGTTCCTGTCCGCGTTCGCGGAGGGAGCGGCGTGATCGCCGCCGCGAGCCCCTTCGACGGCCTCGCCGCGACGTACGACGAGGATTTCACGAGGACCGACCTCGGCCGGCGGCTCCGGACGGCCGTCTGGCGCCACCTCGACGCGGCGTTCTGCCCCGGTGCCCGCGTCCTCGAGCTCGGCTGCGGGACCGGCGAGGACGCCCTTCACCTCGCCTCCCGCGGCGTCTCGGTCCTCGCGACCGACGCGTCGGGCGCAATGGTCGCCGAGACCGTGAGGAAGGCGCGGGGTGCGGGCCTCTCGCACCTCGTCGACGCGCGCCGGGTCTCGTTCGAGACGCTCGGCGCAGAGGCCCCGTCGCTCGGCACGTTCGACGGCGCGTTCTCCGACTTCGGCGCGCTCAACTGCGCGGCCGCCCTCCCGCCCGTCGCCGAGGCTCTCGGCCGCCTCCTCCCCGCCGGCGCGCCCCTCCTCCTCGTCGTCATGGGTCGCTGGGTCCCCTGGGAGTGGGCGTACTACCTCCGCCGCGGCGACCGCTCCCGCGCGTTTCGCCGCCTCCGCGGCGGAGGGACCGTCTGGCGGGGGCTGACCGTCCGATACCCCTCTCCCGGGCAGCTCCTTCGGGCGTTCGCTCCGTGGTTCCGGCGACGGAGGCTGACGGCTCTCGGCGTCCTCCTGCCGCCGAGCTATGCCTCCTCCTCCGTCGCTCCTTCGACGCTCGCCCGCCTCGACCGCTGGGAGAGGCGGCTCGAGTCGGCGCCGCTCCTCGCGCGCCTCTCCGACCACACGCTCTTCGCGCTGGAGAGGCGATGACCGAGCTCGCCGCGGCGGCGCGGCCGGTCCCGTCGCGCGCGGAGGGGGCGCTCCTCCCCGCCGTCGACCCGATCGCCTCGCTCCCGATCGTCACGCTCCTGCCGTTCTCGCGCTGCAACTGCCGCTGCGCGATGTGCGACATCTGGAAGGAGAAGAACGGCGCCGCGCTCTCGCGCCACGACGTTGAGCGGCTCCTCCCCGACCTCGCGCGGCTCGGGACGCGGCGAGTCGTCCTCACGGGCGGCGAGCCGCTGATGCACCCCGACCTCTTCGGCCTCGTCGCGCCGCTCCGGGAAGCCGGGCTCGGCCTGACGCTCCTCTCCTCGGGGCTCCTCCTCGAGCGCCACGCGGCGGCGATCGCGGCGACGTTCGACGACGTCGTCGTGAGCCTCGACGGCCCGGCCGAGGTCCACGACGCGATCCGCGGAGTGCCGGGCGCGTTCGAGCGGCTGCGGCGCGGCGTCCAGGCGCTCCGCGGTTGCGCTCCCGTCCCCGCGCTCTCGGGGCGCTGCACGGTCCAGCGGGAGAACCTCGCGCACCTGCGCGCGACGGTGGCGGCCGCGCGCGACCTCGGACTCGACAGGATCAGCTTCCTCGCGGCCGACACGACGAGCCCGGCGTTCGGACGCGCGGCGGGTTGGGAGGAGGCGAGCCGACTCCGCGTCGCGCCCGACGCCGCGGACCTCGGCCTTCTCGAGGCGGAGCTGGACCGGCTGGAGGTGGAGAACGCCGGCGACCTCGCCTCCGGTTTCGTCTCCGAGAGCGCGCCGAAGCTCCGGGCGCGTCTCCTCGCGCTCTTCCGCGCGGTCGGCGGCGAGGGGTCCTTCCCCTCCTCCTCGTGCAACGCGCCGTGGGTCTCGGCCGTCGTCGAGACCGACCTCTCCGTCCGGCCCTGCTTCTTCCATCCCGCCTACGGCCGCCTCGGCGACGGCGGCCTCGCCGCGGTCCTGAACGGCGAAGAGGCGCTCCGCTTCCGCCGCTCGCTCGACGTGGCCTCCGACCCGGTCTGCCTCCGCTGCCCCTGCCGCCTGAACCTGCGCCACGGGGAAGGAGGGCCGACGTGAGCCGGCGGCGCGTCGTCCTCTACAACCCGAGGGCGGTCTTCTTCACGATGCCGCTCGGCCTCCTCGCCGTCGGCTCGCACCTCGATGCGTCGCGGTACGAGGTCGTCGTCGTCGACGGGCGGCTCGAGACGGACCCCGTCGCGGCCGTCCTCGCCGCGATCGGTGGGAACGACGGCGGCGCGCCGCCGTTCGTTCTCGGTGTCTCGGTCCTGACGGGAGCGCCGATCCAGGACGCGCTCGAGATCTCCCGCGCCGCGAAGGCGCGCCATCCGGAGCTGACGGTCGTCTGGGGCGGCTGGCACCCGTCGCTCTTCCCGGAGGGGTGCCTCGAGGAGCCGTCCGTCGACGTCACGGTCCAGGCGCAGGGCGAGGAGACGTTCGCGGAGATCGTCCGGCGGCTCGACGCGGGCGAGAGCCTCGAGGGGTGCGCCGGCTGCACCCACCGTCACGGCGGGGGGGTTCGGCGCGAGCCGCCGCGGCCCCTCGCGCCGCTCACGGACTTCGTGTCGCACGACTACGGCCTCCTGCCGGTCGAGCGCTTCTTCGCGCTCAAGGGGAAGCGGCAGCTCGACGTCGTCACGTCGCAGGGCTGCCACTTCCGCTGCGCGTTCTGCGCCGACCCCTTCGTCTACGGAAGGAAGTGGGTCGGGCTGCCGCCGGAGCGCGTCGGCGAGGAGCTCGAGATCCTTCACCGCCGGTTCGCCTTCGCGGACGTCAACTTCCAGGACGAGACGTTCTTCACGTCGCTCGAGCGCGTCGCCGGGATCGCCGAGGAGCTGTTGCGCAGGCGTCTGCCTTCGACCTGGGCCGCGACGATGCGGGCCGACCAGGGCGACCGGCTCCCCGAGGACGTCTGGGCCGCGTGCAAGCGGTCGGGCCTCCGGCGCCTCCTCATCGGCGTCGAGGCCGGGACGCAGGAGATGGTCGACCGGATCCGCAAGGACATCCGCCTCGAGCAGGTCCTGCGGTGCGCCGAGCGCTGCCTTCGCCACGGCATCGCCGCGCAGTTCCCGTTCATCGTCTGCTTCCCCGGCGAGAGCGACGCGAGCGTCGAGGCGACGCTCGACTTCGCGCGTCGCCTCGCGGCGATGAGCCCGACCTTCCAGACGCCCGTCTTCTTCTTCAAGCCCTATCCCGGCACGCCGCTGACGGAGGAGGCCGTCCGGGCCGGCTTCCGCCTCCCCGCGACGCTCGACGAGTGGGCCCGGTTCGACTTCTACGCGGGCGACGGCCCGTTCACCACCCCCGCGCGGACGCGGCTCGTCGAGCGCTTCCGCTGGTACGAGAAGCACGCGTACGGCACCGCCCCGGCCTGGAAGCGCCCCGTTGCCGCCCTCGCGCGCTGGCGCTGCGAGCGCCGGGCGTTCCGCTTCCCGGTGGAGAAGGCCGTGGGAGAGCTCCTCTTCCCGGAACCCGTCCTCTCATGAGGCCCGGCTCGTCGCCCCGGACGGGAAGGAGAGGCCCGGCTCGAGCGCGGAGGCCTCTTCGGTGAAGAGCCTCGCGTCGACGACCTTCGGGACTCCGTCGAGGAGGACGTGCCGCGCCGGGACGCCGGCCGACTCGAGCCACGGGAAGAGGTCGGCGTCGGCGACCCTCGGCACGCCGCCGAGGACGACGGCGCGAAGGCGCGCCCGCGGGAGGCCCGTCAGCGCCTCCGCCGGGTCGCCGCCCGCGTCCCGCGCGACGACGAGGTCCGCGAGCGCTCCGCGCGCAAGATGCCCGGACTCCGGCTGGCCGAGGACCGCGGCGGCGTCCGTCGTCACGAGGCGGAGGAGCTCCGCGGCCGCGAGCCCGGCACACTCCCGCGCCACGCTCAGCTCGGCGAGGAGGTCGCGCAAGCCGCTCAGGCGCGAGTCGCTTCCGAGGGCGAGCCGCCCGGCGGCGAGGAGCGGGCGCGGGTCGAGCGTCGCGCCGAGGACGCGCAGGTTGCTCGCCGGGCACCAGACGACCGCCGCGCCCCGCTCGATCACGCGCGCGACGCCCGCCTCCCCGAGGCCGACGCCGTGAACGACGACGGTCGCCGCGTTGACGCCGCCGAGGCGGTCGAGGCGGCAAAGCTCTCCCGCCGCCTCCGCGTCGGTCCCTTCCGCGAGGTGGATGAAGAAACGGGCGCCCGGCGGCGTCGCCGCGAGCGCCTCCTTTACCGTCGGCCCGTACTTCCCCGCGAAGCGCAGCGAGTGGCACCAGCCGTAGGGGTGGACGACGCGGACCGGGAAGGACGGGTCGCCCATCTCCGCGAGCCACGGGTCGTGGTGCGCCACCGTCGTGACGCCGCAGAGGAGGTTCTTCAGCGCGCCGTGCCGCGCGCGCACCGCCTCGTCGACCCGCTTCACGTCCCGGAACGGCTCGGACGCGAGGATCGGCTGGAGCGCGTCGATCCAGTCGTACGCGCTCGCGCGGGGGCCGCCCGCGTCGACCTCGGGGAACGCGTTCAGGCCGAGGTGCTCGTGCGCGTTGAGGAGCCCCGGGAAGAGGAGATGCCCCGCGAGGGGCACGACGAGGTCGCCCGTGCGCCGCGCCGCGTCGCCCGCGACGCGGCCCCCCTCGAGCCGGAGCTCCGCGCGGCGCGCGCCCGCGGGGCCGACGACGCGTGCCCCGGTGAGGAGTGTCGGCGGAGCGTGCGGGCTCATCGCGGTTCCGGCAATCCCGCGTCAGCGGCGGAGGAAGGAGAGCGCGAGGAGGACGGGAAGCTCCTTCTGCGCCTCCCACGCGTCGAGCCTCCCCGCCGCCTCGAAGTGGGTACGCACCTCTTCGCCGGCCGGGAGCTCGAGGAGCGCCTCGAGGGAGAGCCCGGCGGCGGCGGCAGAGCGGCGGTGCGTCTCGACGTCGTGGACGTGGTGCTCGACCGCGAGGAGCTCCTCCCCGCTCCGGAAGGAGCGGACGAGTCCGCGGTGCGCGGCGTCGGGGTGGAAGTCGGTCACGACGAGACGGCCGCCCGGCGCGAGGGCCCGGCCGAGTTGCGCGTAAACGCGCCCCGCCTCCGCGACGTGGCCGATCGCGAGGCGGCACCAGGCGGTGCGGAAGAACCCTGCGACGAACGGGAGCGCCCGGAGGTCCGCGGCGGCGACGGCCGCGCCGCGCGCCCCCGCGAGGAGCATCGGAAGGACGAGGTCGATCCCGAACGCGCCGGGCCGGAACGTGCCGTCCGCGCGCCGGAGCCTCCGGCCGGTGCCGCACGCGGCGTCGAGGAGCGGCGCCACGGGCGCCGGGTCGAGGCGGCGGAGCGCGAGCTCGTCGAGCTCCGCGAGGGCGCCCGCCTCCTCGTACGTCGGCGCCCACCGGAGGTACGCCTCCGCGGGGGCGAGGACCTTGATCGGCACGGGCGCGAGTATAGGAGCGGGCTTCGGCACGCGCGGACGATGGGGAGTGAGAGGGTCCGGCCGTGACGCTCCCGCTCGTCCTCCTCGTCAACCCCCGCGTCGTGCGGCGCCGCAACGCGCGGCTCCCGCTCTCGCTCCTGACGCTCGCCGCGGGCCTCGAGGGAAAGGCGCGCTGCCGGATCGTGGACGGGCACTTCGACGACGACGCGACCGCGACCGTCCTCGCCGCCCTCGCCGCCGAGCGTCCGGCGCTCGTCGGCGTCACCGTGATGCCGGGCCCGCAGGTCGCCCCGGCGATCGCGCTCTCGAAGGCGGTCCGCGAGCGCCACCCCGACGTGCCGATCGTCTGGGGCGGCTACTTCCCGACGCTCTACCCCGACGCGGCGCTCGCCGCGCCGTACGTCGACGTCGTCGTCCGCGGGCCGGGCGAGGCGACGCTCGCCGGCCTCCTGGCCACGCTCGGCGGTACGGGCGGCGCGCCCTCGCTGGCGAACGTCGCGGGGATCAGCTGGAAGGAGGGCGGCCGCGTCGTCCACAACGCGGAGCGTCCGCTCGGCCCTCCCGACGCCCTCCCGCCCCTTCCCTACGAGCTCCTCGGCGACGTCTCCCGGTTCCTCCAGCCGACGTACCTCGGACGGAGGACCGCCGTCCACCAGGCCGCGATCGGCTGCCGGCACCGCTGCTCGTTCTGCGGCGTGGTGTCGATGTTCGACGGCAGGACGCTCCTCCCGCCCGCGGAGCGGGTGGCGCGCGACCTCCTCGTCCTGAAGGAGCGCCACGGCGCCGACGCCGTCCAGTTCTACGACCACAACTTCTTCGACCGCGAGGAGACGACGGTCCCGCTCGCCGAGGCGCTCTCCCGCGTCGCTCTCCCCTACTGGTGCTACGCGAGGACCGACGCCCTCGCGCGGTTCCCGGCGCGGACGTGGGAGCTCGTGAAGCGCTCCGGGCTGCGGATGGTCTTCATGGGCGCGGAGGCGGCGAGCGACGAAGCGCTCCGCCGGATGCACAAGGGGGCCCGCGTCGACGAGACGCTCGAAGCGACGCGGCGCTGCCGCGAGGCCGGGATCGTCCCGGAGCTCTCGTTCGTCCTCGGCGGCCCGGGCGACGCCGAGGCCGAGATCGAGGCGACGCTCCGATTCATCCGCAAGCTCAAGACGATCCACCCCGCCTGCGAGGTCATCCTCTACTTCTGGACCCCCACGCCGCGGCGCCGCCGCGCGGAGGGGGACCCCGCCGCGCCCGAGCTCCCGACGACGCCCGAGGAGTGGACGGAGCCGGAGTGGATCGATTTCGTCTGCCACCGGAGCGCCCCGTGGCTCTCTCCGCGCACGCGCCGGCGGATCGACGATTTCGCGACGGTCCTCGGCTGCCGTTTTCCGACGGTGCAGGACGTGCGCCTCCCGCGCTGGGGCAAGACCGTTCTCTCCGCCGCGGCGTCGTGGCGCTGGGCGGCCGGCGCCTACGCCCGGCCCGCCGAGCTGCACGCCCTCCGGCGGGCGCTCCCGCTGAAGCGCCCCGAGGCGGAGGGCCTGTGAGCGCGGAGGCGGCGTCGCCCCACGTCGTCCTCGTGAACCTCGCGCTCGTCCCGGGGCTGGCCGCAGCGGAAACGCTCGACCGCCTGCCGGGGCTCGGGCGGTTCGCGGCGTCGCTCGCCGCGGAAGGGGCTCGTGTCAGCGTCGTCGCACGCGCCGGAGAAGACGCGGACCTCGTCGCCGGGGGCGTGCGCTTCGTTGCGCTCCGCGACGGCGACGCCGCGTTCGCGCCGCTCCGCAGCCCCGCCCGTTCCGTCGCCGCGCGCGTCCGGGAGCTCGCCCCCGACGTCGTCCACGTCGGCGGCCTCCTCTTCCCCGTCCCGACCGCGGCTCTCCGGGCCGTGCTGCCGAGGCGTGTACCGCTCGTCCTGCAGCACCACGGCGAGCCGCCGGGGCGCGGCCGCCTCGGCTTCCTCCAGCGCCTGCTCCTGCGCAGCGCCGACGCGGTCCTCGTCACGAGCCGCGGGATCGCGGACGAGTGGGTCCGGGGCGGGCACCTCGCCCCCGAGACGCGCGTCGAGGAGGTCCTCGAGGCGTCGACCGACCTTCGGCCCGTCGGCCGCGCCGCGGCGCGCGCGGCGACCGGGGTCGACGGCGATCCGGCGGTCCTCTGGGTGGGCCGCCTCCACTCGCGCAAGGACCCCGTCACGGCCCTGCGCGCGTTCGAGGCCGCGCTCGAGCGCCTGCCCCGGGCGCGCCTGCACCTCGTCTACTGCGAGTCGCCGCTTCTCCCCGAGCTGGAGGAGCTCTGCTCGCGCAAACCGGAGCTCGCGCGCGCCGTCCGCTTCGTCGGTCCGATCCCCAACGCCGATCTTCCGGCCTGGTACTCGGCCGCGGACCTCTTCCTGACCTCGAGCCCCTCCGAGGGCTCGAACTGGGCGCTCCTCGAGGCGACGGCCTGCGGCCTCCCCGCGGCCTGCTCCGACATCCCGGCCAACCGTCGCGCCGCCGGGCCGGGCACCTCGTTCTTCGCGCCGGGCGGCTCCCGGGAGGGCGCCGAC
>JAGOBQ010000146.1 GCA_017999215.1 Thermoanaerobaculia bacterium | reverse complement strand
GGCGTGTCTCGCGCCGCGAGGCGCGCCTCCGTGTCGGCGCCTGCGTCGTAGCCCCCTCCCTTGAAGAGCCCGGTCCCGTGGACGACGAAGAGGCGCTCCGCGTGCGGGAGGAGGTTGCCGAGCGCGTCGACGAGGCCGCGGTTCAGCGAGCGCGAGCCCTGCGACCCTCCGAAGACGAAGACGACCGTCCGCCCTTCCGGGATCGCGAAGTCGAGGCGGGCGCGCGCCTCCTCCTTCGAGACGTGTCCGATTCGCTTGCGGAGCGGGTAGCCGGTGACCGCGCCGTTCCCCGGGAAGAGGGAGAGGGTCTCGGGGAAGGTGACGAAGACCTTCTCGGCGAACCGCCCGACGAGCCGGTTCAGCTTCCCGGGGACGGCGTTCTGCTCGTGGACGAAGACGCGGGACCGGAGGAGGCCGACCTTCTTCAGGATCGTCGCCGCGAAGATGACCGGGGCCGAGGCGAAGCCGCCCGTCCCGACGAGGACGTCGGGACGGAACCGGAGGAGGACGCCGGCCGCCTGCAGCGTCCCGACGGCGAGGTCGAGGAGGAAGCGCGCGAGCGCGGGCGACGGGCGCGTTCCGGGGAAGCCCGAAGCCCTCACGAAGCGGATCGGGAGCCCCTCCTTCGGGACGACCTGCTCCTCGGCCCGCCCCCGCACGCCGACGAAGAGCGTCTCGCTCCCCTCCTCGGCCAGGGCCGCGCCGATGGCGAGCGCCGGGTTCACGTGGCCCGCCGTGCCGCCTCCCGTCAGGAGTATCCGGGTGCCTCTCTTCAAGCCGCGTGCCTCCGCCCGATTCTGGGGCATTCCGGCCACCGGGGAGATCCGGCGCTCCCCGCGGGCCGAGCCCGGCATTCTCCCCCGTTTCCGGCCTCCGGCCGCCCCGCCGCGGATACACTCGTCGGCCGATGCTCAACGTCCACCTGCTCGAAGACGGGAAGGGGCTCCAGCTCCTCGAGGGGGCGACCCTCGCCAGCGCGTGGCCCGGCCTCGCCGGAAGGTCGATCTGGGTCGACGTCGAGGACCCCACCGACGACGAAGCGCGCGCGCTCGCCGAGGTCTGCGGATTCCACCACCTCACCGTCGAGGACGCGCTCACCCCCGTCCAGCCGCCGAAGGTGGAGGAGTTCGAGGGATACCTCTTCCTCCTCTTCCGAGGCCTGCGGCCGACGGCGGAGGGGTTCGAGCTCGACAGCTACAAGCTGGCCGTCTACCTCGGCCCGAGCTTCCTCGTCACCGTGCACAGGCGTCCGGTCGCGGCGTGCCGGGAGGTCAGCCGGCTCGTCCTCGAGCGGGACCTCCCGATGGAGAGCCAGATGGACCGGGTCCTCCACGCGCTCGTCGACAGGATGATGGACGAGATCCTCCCGATCCTGGACCGGTTCGAGGAGCGCCTCGAGGAGCTGGAGGAGGCCGTGTTCTCGCGCTCTCCCCACCGGGAGGTCCTCCAGGAGCTCCTCGGGATGAAGCGTCAGCTCCTGACGATCCGCCGGCTCGTCGCCCCGCAGCGCGAGATGCTGGGCCGCCTCGCGCGCCGGGACCTCCCCTTCATCGAGGAGAGGACCTCGCACTATTTCCGCGACGTTTACGACCACGTCGCGCGGATGGAGGAGACGACGATGGTCCTGACGGACCTCGCGAGCGGCGCACTCGAGGCGCAGCTCTCCGTCGCCTCGAACCGGCTGAACGAGATCGTGAAGGTCCTCACGATCTTCTCCGCGATCTGGATGCCGCTCACGTTCCTCGCCGGCGTCTACGGGATGAACTTCGAGTACCTCCCCGAGCTGAAGCTCTGGTGGTTCTACCCGGCGCTCTGGGGCGTCTGGATCGTTCTCGCCGCCGGGATGCTCGCGGTCTTCCGCTGGCGGCGCTGGATCTAGCCGTCCGGGCAGGCCGCGTCGGCGTCGGGCCGGCTCGCCGAGCGCATAATTTCCGCCAGGCGTCGGAGGTAACTCGTGCGGCTCGGAGTCTCCCGGTCGTGAGCGGCCCATCCGGATGCGGACGGCGGAAGGGCCGGACGAGCCGGACGGCGTTCCGCTGCCCCGCGCTCGCGCTGGCCCTCCTGTGCGCGCCTCCTGCCCGCGCGCAGGAGAAGAGTCTCGACGAGCTGCTCCGCCTCAGCCTCCAGGACCTCGCCGCGATCGAGGTCGTCTCGGCCGCGAAGGTCCCCGCCACCGCCGCCCGGGTCCCGGCCACAGTTCGGGTGATCACGGCCGAGGCGATCGCCGAGAACGGCTACCTCACCCTGGAGGACGCTCTCGCCGACCTGCCGGGGTTCCAGCTCCGGAACATCCTCGGCTTCAACGCCTACACGTTCCTGCGGGGCGTACCGAGCCAGAACAGCGCGATCCTCCTCCTCGTCGACGGCATTCAGGTCAACGAGCTGAACTCGGGCGGCTTCTACGCCGGAGGGCAGCTGAACCTCGCGAACGTCGAGCGGATCGAGGTCGTCTACGGCCCGGCCTCGGCGCTCTACGGTACGAACGCGCTCTCGGGCATCGTGAACGTGATCCGGAAGGACCCCGGGAAAGGGACCGGCGGGAAGCTGAACGCCTCCCTCGGCAGTCTCGACACCTCCCTCTTCGACGTTCGGTACGCCTGGTCCTCGCCCGGAGACGACCTCGCCGTCTCGGTCGCCGGAATGCGGAAGCGGACCGACAAGGCCGACCTGCGCGGCGACCGAGGAGACGGGAACTGGACCGACGCGGCCGACAACTTCGAGAACGACCTCTCGCTCGACGGCCTCGTCCGTTGGAAGGGGCTGAGCGTCGGCTTCCTCGTCCAGGACAAGGAGGCCTCCCGCGCGAGCGTCCAGAAGACGCTCGGCGAGCCGCTCCGGGACGACGGCGTCGGCTGGCACATCCGGTTCCTGAACGCCTGGGCCGCCTACGTCTTCGAGCTGCCCGACCCCTGGTCGGCGCGTTCGACCGTCTACGTCCGGAGCAGCACGGTCGAGGACGACACGGTGCCGGTGATCGAGAGGGCCACGGCCACCTCCCCCGGAAGCCAGCAGCGCTGGTACCGGCCGGGAGAGCTGGTCGGCGCCGAGACGCAGGCGACCTGGGCTCCGACGAAGCGCTTCACAGTCTCGGCCGGGCTCGTCCTCGAGCGGGAGCGGCTCTCGAGGAGCTACTCGGTCACGACGAGCGGCTCGGAGCTGGAGCCGGCTCCGACTCCGCCGGAGCCGGAACGCGTCACGAACGACCTCGCCAGCCTCTACGCCGAGGCGCAGGTCGGCCTCACGGAGCAGATCCGCCTCTTCGCCGGGCTCCGACACGACGACGCGACGAGCTACGGCACGGTCGACACGCCCCGGGCCGGGCTCGTCCTGAACCGCAGCCGCTTCTCGGCCAAGCTCCTCTACATGGAGGCGTTCCGGGCGCCGAAGCCGTGGGACCTGACCGACGGGCTCGGGAACCCCGATCTCCGTCCGGAAGAGATGCGGATGATCGAAGCGTCGGCCGCGTACTCGTTCTCGCCCCACCTGCAGGCGGACGTCTCCGTCTACCGCAGCCGGCTGGACGAGAGGCTGACGCGGTCGGGCGAGGGGACCGAGTGGCGCTGGGTGAACGCCGGAGAGCTCGAGACGCGGGGCGTCGAGGTCTCCGTCGAGCTCCGGAAGGGGCGGACGACGGCCTGGGCGAACGCCTCGCTCTGCGCGTCGGAGGACGAGACGGGTCGCCAGGTCGCGGAGATCGCCCGGACCGGCGCGAACGCCGGCATCCGGTACGCCGTGACGCGCGGAGCGACGCTCGGCCTGCGGGCGAGCTTCGTCGGCTCCCGCAGGAACCCGAAGGTCATTCCGGAGACCGGCGACGACCGGATCGAGGACGCCCTCGTCCTCCGCGCGTCGGCCGCCCTGACGCTGCCTCACGGGCTCGAGGCCCGGCTCTTCGTCGACAACCTCGGCGGAACGACCTGGTTCCACCCCTCCAACCTGCCGCCGAGCCGCTACCGCCAGCCGGGGCGGACGTTCCGCGTCCAGGCGGGATGGAGCTTCTGATGCGCGGCACCGCCCGGACGGCGGGGCCCCCCTCCACGCGCCAGTCCGCCCGTCGTCCCGCGCGGTCGCGGTGGGCGGCGCTCGCGCTCGCTCTCCTCGCGGCGACGGCCTCCGCGGCGGCCCAGGACCCGGGGCTGGAGACGCGCGTCAAGGCCGCGTACGTCTACAACTTCCTGACGTTCGTCGAGCGGGAGAAGGCCGAGCCGGAGCCGGAGGGCGCCCCGGTGCGCGTCTGCGTCCTCGGGGACGAGGCGCTCCTCGCGCAGCTGAAGGGACTGTCGGGCCGCCAGGTTCGCGGCCGGCCGCTCGAGGTCTTCTCCGGGCCGGAAGCCGGGCCGCCCTCTTCCTGCCACCTCCTCGTCATCGGCCGCTCCGAAGCGGCCCGGCTCCCGGAGATCCTCCGGACGGTCTCGGGCACGAGCGTCCTGACCGTCAGCGACATCCCCCGCTTCTCCCGCAGCGGCGGGATGATCGGCTTCCTGACGGAGGGAGGACGCGTGCGGATCGAGGTCAACCCGGGCGCGGCCGCCGCGGCCGGGCTCAGGGTGAGCGCGAAGCTCCTCGAGGTCGCGCGCGTCGTCCCGCGGGAGGACCGGTGAGCGCCCTCGGCACCAGCTCCATCCGCGCGAAGCTGGTGCTCATCGGTACGGCGACGAGCCTCTGCTCCCTCCTCCTCGCCGCCACCGCCTTCGTCCTCGCGGACCGGCACCGCGACCGCCGGGGCCTCGTCCAGGACGTCTCCACGATCGCCCGTCTCGTCGCGGACCGGAGCACGGCCGCCCTCGCCTTCGACGACCCCGGACTGGCCGCGGAGAACCTCGCCGCACTGCGCATCAAGCCCACCGTCACGGCGGCCTGCATCTACGCCGCCGACGGCTCCGTCTTCGCCGAGTACCGCTCCCTCCGGGGACCGGAGTACCGCTTCCCCGCTGCCGAGGACGGGCCGTCGCACCGCTTCGAGGAAGGGCACCTCTCCCTCTTCGAGCCGGTCGTCCTCGACGGGAAACGGATCGGAACGGTCCACGTCCGTGCGAGCCTTCGGGAGCTCGCCGTCCTCCGGCGGGAGTACCTCCTCTCCGCGGCGGCGATCGTCGCGTTCGCTTCGCTCGTCGCCTTCGCCCTCTCGACGCGCCTGCAACGCCTCGTCTCCGGTCCGCTCGCCCGGCTCACCCAGACGGCCCAGCGCATCGCGACCCAGAAGGACTACTCCGTCCGCGCGCCCGCGGAGGGGAAAGACGAGATCGCCGCGCTCGCGCGGACGTTCAACGAGATGGTCGGTGTCGTCGAGGCGGAGAGCGCCGCCAGCAACCGTGCCCAGGCCGCCCTGCGCGCGTCCGAGGCCCGGCTCCGGGAGATCGTCGATCTCGTCCCCCACATGATCTTCGTCAAGGACCGCGACGGCCGGTTCCTCCTGGCCAACCGGACCGTCGCCGAGGCGTACGGAACGACGGTCCCGGAGCTGCTCGGCCGGCCACAGGTCGAGCTCGGGCTCGACCGCGAGCAGGCCCGCGGCTGGCACGAGAAGGACCTGAGGGTCCTCGACGAGGGGCTCGAGCTTTTCGCTGCCGAGGAGCCGTTCCGGGATGCGTCGGGCGCTCTCCGCTACCTCCAGACGACGAAGGTCCCGCTCCTCCTCGAGGACGGCGTCACCCGGGCGGTGCTCGGGGTCGGAATCGACGTGACGGAGAGGAAGAAGGCCGACGACGAGCTGAAGAGGTACCGCGACCACCTCGAGGACCTCGTGAAGGAGCGGACCGCCGAGCTCGCCGTGGCCAAGGAGAAGGCGGAGGAGTCCGACCGCCTGAAGTCGGCGTTCCTCGCCACCATGTCCCACGAGCTCCGCACCCCGCTGAACTCGATCATCGGCTTCTCGGGCGTCCTGCTGCAGGGCCTCGCCGGCCCGCTGAACGAGGAGCAGCAGAAGCAGATGGGGATGGTCTGCGGCAGCGCCGGGCACCTGCTCGCGTTGATCAACGACGTCCTCGACATCTCCAAGATCGAGGCGGGCCAGCTCACGCTCGCGACCGAGACCTTCGACCTCGGGGCCTCGCTCGCGAACCTGGTCCGCTCCGCGGCGCCCCTGGCGGAGAAGAAGGGGCTCTCGCTCGAGCACGAGGTCGGTCCCGAGGTCGGGGAGATGACGAGCGACCGCCGCCGCGTGGAGCAGATCGTCCTCAACCTCCTCTCGAACGCGGTGAAGTTCACCGACCACGGGGCGGTGACGCTCTCGTGCGACGCCGACGACGAGCACGCCACGATCCGCGTCGTCGACACCGGGATCGGGATCCGCGCCGAGGACCTCGACAAGCTCTTCCGGCCGTTCCGGCAGGTCGACTCCGGCACGTCCCGCCACTACGACGGGACCGGCCTCGGCCTCTCGATCAGCCGGAAGCTGGCCGAGCTGCTCGGGGGTAGCATCGCCGTCGAGAGCGAGCCGGGCCGGGGAAGCACGTTCACGGTCGTCCTCCCGCTGAGAAGGAAGGCCCCATGAAGGCGAAGGTCCTTTACATCGAGGACAACACCCAGAATTTCTACCTCGTGAACTTCATCCTGACCGCCGCGGGGTTCGAGGTGGTCTGGGCGAAGGATGGTCCCGAAGGGGTCGAGCAGGCCGCCCGGGGCTGGGCCGACCTGATCCTCCTCGACATCCAGCTCCCCGGCATGGACGGCTACGCCGTGGCGCAGGCCCTCCGCGGAAATCCCGCCCTCTCCAGCACCCCGATCGTCGCCCTCACGTCCTACGCGATGGCCGGCGACCGCGAGAAGGCCCTCGCCGCCGGCTGCACCGGCTACATCGAGAAACCGATCGACCCGGCGGCCTTCGCCGCCCAGGTGGAGCAGCACCTCCTCGCGGCGAAGTCGAAGGACGAGGCCCCGTGAGCCGCGTCCTGATCGTCGACGACATCGTCGAGAACCGGTACCTCCTCGAGACGATCCTGAAGGCGGGGGGCTACGAAGTCGTCTCGGCCGTGAACGGGGCCGAGGCGCTCGCGGCGGCGCAGGCCGCTCCTCCCGACCTCCTCGTCACCGACATCCTGATGCCGGTGATGGACGGCTTCGAGCTCTGCCGCAGGTGGAAGGCGGACGCAGAGCTCTGCCGAATCCCGCTCGTCTTCTACACCGCCACCTACACCGATGCCCGGGACGAGGCCCTCGCGAAGACGCTCGGGGCCGACCGGTTCCTCGTGAAGCCTCTCGCGCCCGACGTGCTCCTCGAGGCGATCCACGGGGTACTCGAGGCGCCTCGCACGCAGACGCCGACGGCGGACGCCGGGGAGGTGCTTCAGGGGCACAGCGAAGCCCTGTTCCGCAAGCTCCAGAGGAAGGTCGCCCAGCTGGAGGCGGAGGCCGCCACGCGAAAGAGGGCCGAGGAGGAGGTCCGGGCGCTGAACGCCGAGCTCGAGGAGAGGGTCCGGATGCGGACGGCCGAGCTCGAGACGAGCATCCGCGAGATGGAGGCGTTCTCGTACTCCGTCTCGCACGACCTGCGCGCCCCCCTCCGCGCCATCGACGGGTACGCCGCGCTCCTCGACTCCGAGGCGTCGGCCGCTCTCGACGCGGAGGCCCGCGAGCTGCTCCGGAAGATCCGGGCGAGCGCCCGGACGATGTCGACGCTCATCGACGAGCTCCTCGAGTTCTCGCGCACCGGCCGCGCCGAGCTCCGTCGCACCCGCCTCGACATGGGCGAGATCGTCCGATCCGCCTTCGAGCAGCTGACGACGCCCGAGGAGCGGGATCGCGTGGAGCTGCGCGTCGGCCCCCTCTCGCCCGCCGACGGCGACGCGGCGCTCGTCCGCCACGTCGTGACGAACCTCCTCTCGAACGCCCTGAAGTTCTCGTCCCGCCGCGAGCGCCCCGTCGTCGAGGTCGGGAGCCGGGAGGAGGAGAGGCGCGTCGTCTACTTCGTGAAGGACAACGGGGCCGGGTTCGACGTGAGGTACGCCGACAAGCTCTTCGGCGTCTTCCAGCGCCTCCACAGCCCGGCCGAGTTCCCGGGCGTCGGGGTCGGGCTCGCGATCGTCCAGCGCATCGTGGCGCGACACGGCGGGACCGTCTCCGCCACGGGCCGGGTCGGCGAGGGAGCCGAGTTCACGTTCTCGCTCTGAGCTTCGCGGGCGCCGGCCACGGCGGCTGCGGCTACGCCCCGCCCGCCACGACCACCCCGAACGTCTCGAGCTCGGCCCGGATCGCCGCGGCGTCGCCGACGGCGACGATCCGTGCGGAGCCGGTCCCGAAGACGCGTCCCGAGACGCGCCGGACCTCGCCCTTCGTCACCGCCGCGAGGCCCGGGACGAACCGGGCGATCTCGTCGGGGGGGAGGCCGAGGACCCAGAGCCGGGCCAGCTCGTCGGCGACTCCGGCCGCGGTCTGCAGCGCGATCGCGAGGGAGCCCGCCTCGCGGCGGAACGCCCGCTCCATCTCCTCGTCGGTCGCCTCGGTCGTCGCCATCCGCTCCATCTCGTAGAGGATCTCGTTGAGAGCGGCGCCCGTCACCTCGGTCCGGACCGCCGCGAAGGAGCGTACCGTGCCGCACCCGTCGAGCCAGCTCGCGGCGGCCCCGGGCGAGTACGTGTAGCCCTTGGCCTCGCGGAGGTTCTGGACGAGGCGCGACGTGAAGGAGGCGCCGTAGATCGTCATCGCGAGCTCGAGGGCCCGGGCGTCCGGGTCGGTCCTCGGGAAGCCGAGGTTCCCGACCATGAGGTTCGTCTGGACGGAGCCGGGGCGGTCGAGGACGAGGAGGCGTCGCG
>JAGOBQ010000145.1 GCA_017999215.1 Thermoanaerobaculia bacterium | reverse complement strand
GCCCGCCCGCCCGTCAGGCCGGCCGGCGCTCCAGGAGGAGGACCGTCGCGTCGTCCTCAGGGCTCGCCCCCGCCGCCGCGGCGACACGGCTGAGGAGGAGCTCCACGGCTTCCCCGGGGGAGACTCCGGGGAGGTGGAGGAGGCCTTCGAGCGCCTCGTAGCCGAGCGGCTCGCCGCCGGGCCGGGGCGCCTCGGGCAGGCCGTCGGAGAAGAAGACGACGCGGTCTCCCGGCGCGAGATCGACGCGCAGCGTCTCCCGCGGCACCTCCGCCCTCAGGCCGAGAGGGATCCGCGGCCCCGGACAGGAGAGGGCGCGAGGTGCCTCGCCCGGCCGGAGGAGGTAGGGGTCGGGGAGCCCCGCGTTCGAGAGCCGGAGCTCACCCGTCGCGGCGTCGTAGACCGCGAAGGCGAGCGCGACGAACTCCCTCGGTCCGAGCTCCTTCCGCAGCATCGCGTTCAGGGCCGAGAGCGTGGCGGCCGGGTCCGCGGAGGTCGCGAGGAGCGGGACGACGGCCTTCGCCGTCGCCATGATGAGCGCCGCCCCCATTCCCTTCCCGGCGACGTCGGCGACGGCGAGGCCGAGGCGCCCGTCCTCCATGTGGAAGACGTCGTAGAAGTCTCCGCCGACGTGCCGCGCCGGGATGCAGCGCGCCGCCACGGCGAAGCCGGGCCCGTCGAGCGACGCGGGCGGGAGGAGCCGCTGCTGGATCGCGCGGGCGAGCTCGAGCTCCTTCTCGGCGTACTCGGCCTCCTTGAGCCGCGCGATCGAGTCGGCGAGGCGCCGCTTGAGGAGCTCGTAGGCGGTGATCGGGAGGCCGACGACGGCCGAGAGCCCCGCCGAGATCCCGAGGGCGACGCCCAGGCCGCCCCCGAGGTCCGGGAGGCGGAACGGCTGGCCGAGGAAGAGCGGTCGCCCGAGCGCCTGGCCGAGGACGAACCCGAGGAGGCCCGCGAGGGAGAAGACGACGCTCCTCACGAGGGCCGCGCGGCCGGAGGGGAGGCGGGAGAGCGGCTCGTGGAGCAGGCGCTCGGCGAGGATCGAGAGGAGGTAGCAGCAGAGGCCGATGAAGGCCCCGAACGCGAGAGAGCGCGCCCCCGGGAAGCCCCGGCTCAGGAGCCACGTCAGGGCCATGCCGAGGAGCATCGCCAGCGCCGGGTAGGGCGAGAGGAGCGTCCCGCGCCAGAAACCCGCGTAGTCGCCCGGGCGCGCTCCGGGCGCCGCGCCCTTCTCTCCGCCGTCGCTCACGCCGCAAACCCCCTGTCCGGTCCTGCGTATCATCGCGCTAGACTGTCCCCCTTCCCGAATAGGAGGAGACGATGGGCCTTCTCGACAACATCAAGCAGCAGATCGGCTCGCAGTTCATCGAGATCATCCAGTGGCTGGACGAGTCGGACGACTCGCTCGTCTACCGCTTCCCGGTCTACAACCAGGAGATCAAGATGGGCGCGCAGCTGACGGTGCGCGAGAACCAGGCCGCCCTCTTCGTGAACGAGGGGAAGGCCGCCGACCTGTTCCTGCCGGGGCGCTACGAGCTCTCGACGCAGAACATCCCGATCCTGACGACGCTCCGCGGGTGGAAGTACGGCTTCCAGTCGCCGTTCAAGGCGGAGGTCTACTTCTTCAACACGCGGACCTTCACCGACCTGAAGTGGGGGACGACGAACCCCGTCATGATGCGGGACTCCGACTTCGGGATGATCCGCATCCGCGCCTTCGGGACCTACGCGATGAAGGTCGCCGACCCGAAGGTCTTCTTCAACACGATCGTCGGGACGCAGGGGCTGACGACGACGGACGAGATCACCGGCCAGCTCCGGTCGATCGTCCTCTCGAAGCTCTCCGACGCGATCGCCGAGTCGAAGATCCCGGCGCTCGACATCGCGGCCAAGTACGACGAGCTCTCGGCCTTCGGCAAGGAGAAGATCGGCCCCGAGTTCGCGAGCTTCGGCCTCGACCTGACGAAGTTCTTCATCGAGAACGTCTCCCTCCCCGAGGAGGTCGAGCAGGCGATCGACCAGCGGACGAAGCTCGGCGTCCTCGGCGACAGGATGGGGCAGTTCACGCAGATGCAGGCGGCCGAGGCGATCAAGATCGCCGCGGCGAACCCCTCGGGCGGCCTCGCCGGCGCCGGCGCCGGCCTCGGCGCCGGGATGGCGATCGGCGGCGTGATGGGCCAGGCCTTCCAGCCGATGATGCAGCCGCAGGCCGCGCCGCCGCCGGCCTACGGCGCCCCGGCTCCGCCTCCCGCGCCGGGCGCCGGCGCTCCCCCGCCTCCTCCCGCTCCCGCCGGGCCGCGCTGGTCGCTCGCGATCGACGGCAAGACCTACGGCCCCTACACCGACGAAGCGATGAAGCAGATGATCGCCGCGGGGCAGGTCGCCCCGACGACGCTCGCCTGGCACCCCGGCGCCGCCGGCTGGGCCGCGCTCCAGACGTTCCCCGGCTTCGAGGGGACGAGCCCCGGCGTCGCGCCGCCGCCCCCGCCGCCCCCCGCCCGCTGACGAGGGGCGGCCCTCGCCCTTCGCACCATGTCGGCCGAACCCGCTCCCCGCCCGGTCCCGGGCGGGGAGCCCGTTTCCGCGAAGGCCCGTAAGTTCCCGTGCGGCGCGTGCGGCGCCGACGTCGTCTGGCACCCCGGCGCCTCCGCGCTGAAGTGCCCCTATTGCGGGAGCGAGACGGCGCTGCCGACGAGCTCGGACGAGGTCGTCGAGCGGCCGCTCGAGGAGGCGCTGAGCGCGCCCCGCAGCCTCGGCTGGGGGGCCGAGAGGAAGAGCGTCCGCTGCACGAAGTGCGGCGCCACGACGACGTTCGACCCCGGCGTCTCCGCCTCGCGCTGCGCCTTCTGCGCGACCCCCGCGGTCGTCGAGGCGCCGGCCGAGGCCGACCACGTCCGCCCCGCCGGCCTCCTCCCCTTCTCCGTCGACCGCGCCTCCGCCGCGCAGCGCTTCCGGAGCTGGGTTTCCGGCCTCTGGTTCCGCCCGAACGACCTGAAGGAGAAGGCGTCCGTCACGGCGATGCAGGGGGTCTACGTGCCGTTCTGGACGTTCGACGCCCTGACGCACAACCGCTGGACCGCCGAGGCGGGGCATCGGTACACCGTCCAGGTCCGGGCGCTCGTGAACGGGAAGTCCGTGATGCGCTCCGAGACGCGCATCCGCTGGGAGCCGGCGGCCGGCTTCCTCGAGAAGGTCTTCGACGACGTCCCGGTGCCCGCCTCGAAGGGGCTCCCTCCGGGCCTCGCGCGCGGCATCGAGCCGTTCCCGACCGGCGGCCTCGTTCCCTACGACCCGCAGTACCTCTCCGGCTTCCTGGCCGAGGAGTACGCGGTGGACCTCCCCGAGGCGGTCGCGGCGGCGCGGGAGCGGATGACGCGCGAGATCCACGCGGCCTGCGGGGCGCAGGTGCCGGGCGACACGCACCGGAACCTCTCCGTCTCGACGGCCTGGTCGGGCCTGACGTGCAAGAACGCGCTCCTGCCGGTCTGGATCTCGGCCTACGAGTACGGCGGCAAGCCGTTCCGCTTCCTCGTCAACGGCGTCACCGGGAAGGTCGACGGGAACGCGCCGTTCTCCGCGGTGAAGGTCGCGCTGGCGATCCTCGGCGTCCTCGCGGTGATCCTCCTCTTCTCGCAGCTGGGCTGACTCCGCCCCGACGGAGAGCCGCCGGAAAAGAGCTGCGGCCCGCACCCCTGACGGGATGCGGGCCGCCCGTTCTCGCGGAATGGTCCGGAGGACCTACTTGATCCCGGCCTCGTCGAGGAGGTTCTTCGCCCCTTCGACCGCGTCCCAGACCCAGAGGAGGTAGCGGCTGTCGACCTGGATCGACCGCGTCTTCTCCGTGTCGAAGAGGAAGTCGGAGGCGACCGTCTCCAGCGTTCCGTCGAAGAGCAGGCCGACGAGCTCGCCCTTAGAGTTCAGGACCGCCGAGCCCGAGTTGCCGCCCGTCGTGTCGACGTCGGACATGAAGTTCACCGGGACGTCGCCCAGCTTCTCGTCGAAGTAGGGAGTCTTCTTCCCGGCCCGGAGCGCCTTCGCCGCCTCGAGGAGACGGCCGGGCGCGTCGAACTCGCCTTCGCCCGTGTGCTTGTCGAGGACGCCCTGGAGCGTCGTCTGCGGGAGGTAGCGCATGCCGTCGCGCGGGTCGACGCCCATGACGCGGCCGAACGTGACGCGGAGCGTGGAGTTCGCGTCGGGAGCGACGAGGCCGCCGCCCTGCGCGAGGAGAGCCCGCATGTAGACCGGGCGGAGGCGCGAGCGCTTCCCCTCGGTCGCCTTCTCCCGCTCGCGCGCGGCCTCGGCCATCGGGTGGAGGGCGACGGCCAGCTTCACCGCGGCGTCGTTCGTATCGACGATCTCCTTGGTCGGCTTGTCGAAGAGAGAGAGGCGGAACTCCTTCTCGGGGAGACGGGTGCCGGCGTAGAGCGCGTCGAGGAACGTCTCGACCTTCTTCGCGGCCTCCTCCTTCGGCATCCCCGCGGCAAGGCCGACGAGGGTGTCGAGGGGCTCGATCCGCTGGCCGGCCGGGAGGGCCGCCGCCTCGTGCAGGACGTAGCGGAGCATCGGCCGGTCGAGCCGGTTGTCGTAGGAGCGCTCCATCCGCTCGAGGCCTTCCTTGATCCGGGCCCAGTTCCGCTCCTGGAAGGACGGGTCGCGGTCGAGGTCCTTCTTCGGGCGCTCGAGGGAGAGGCGGTAGAGCTGGTTCGCGGTCGAAAGAAGGGTGGAGTTCATGTAGAGGGCGCCGAAGACGGCGTCCTTCTCACGCGTCTTCTCGCTCTCGGCCTGCATCTCGGCGAGGCCGGCGAGGGCGGGGCCGAACTCCTTCTGGCGGGTCGCGTCGGCGGCGATCCAGGCCTCGAGGGCCTTCTGCTTCGCTTCCTTGCGAGCCAGGATCCCGCCCTTCTGCAGCCCGGCGAGGACTCCCTCGTTCTTCTTCATCCCGTTCTGGAGGCCCCGCATCCGCGGCTCGGCCTTGATCGCGAGCTCCTTCGACCCCTTCGTGACCTCCTCGAGGATCGCGATCATCTCCCGGTTGCGGCGGACGTACCGCGGGAAGCCCCACTCGGTCCGCTCCTTCACCTCGGCGAACGTCTCGTGGCGCTGCGTCCGGCCGGGGTAGCCGGCGACGAAGATCAGCTCGCCCGGGCTCGCCCCCTTCGGGGAGATCTTCAGGAAGTGCTTCGGCTGGTACGGGACGTTCTCCTTCGAGTAGGCGGCGGGCTTGCCGTCCTTGCCGACGTAGGCGCGGTAGAAGGAGAAGTCGCCCGTGTGCCGGGGCCACTGCCAGTTGTCGGTCTCGCCGCCGTAGTTGCCGATCCCCTGCGGCGGGGCGTAGACGAGGCGGACGTCGTTGATCTCGAGCTGGGCGATCTCGTAGTACTTCAGCCCCTCGAAGAAGGAGGCGACGCGGCAGCGGAGGCCGTCCTTCTCGCAGGCCGCCGTCCGCTCCTTGATCCGGCGCTCGATGACGTCGAAGCGCTGGCGGTCGGTCAGCTTCGGGGAGATCTTCCCGGTGATCGCGTCGGTCACCTCGGTCACGGCGACCGTCACCCAGACCCGCGAGCCGGGGCCGTTCGAGAGCTCCTCCTCGCGCGTCCGCGCGAGGTAGCCGTCGACGATCAGGTTCTTCTCGGGGGTCGAGTTGTACTGGAGCGACCCCTGGACGCAGTGGTGGTTCGTCGCGATGAGGCCGTCGGGCGAGATGAACGACGCGCTGCAGCCGCCGAGCGAGATGACCGCGTTCATCGGGAAGCCGGTCAGGTCGGACCACATCTTCGCGTCGCCCGTGAAGCCGAGCTCCGCGAGGCGGGGCGCGAGGTCGGGGATCTGCTGGGGCATCCACATTCCCTCGTCGGCGGCGACGGGGGACGCGGCGATGAGGGCCGCCACGAGGACGACGGTGGTACGGAACGATTTGCTCAAGTGGAATCCTCCCTCCGGAAAAGGCCGGACCTCGCATTATCCCTTCCAGGGGACGGCCCGGGCCTCGTTCAGATACGGGGCGGCCTCCTCCCGAGTTGCCGGACCGTCTCCCCCGGGTCGTCCGTCAGGACGGCGTCGCAGCGAAGCAGTCGCCAGAGCCACAGACGGCGGCCGGGAGACGGGTCGAGCGGGGCGACCGCCTGCCCGCGGCGGTGGGCGAGAGCGACGTAGAGGGGGTTCAGGAGGAGGAGAGGCCACCAGGGTCCGAGGAGCTCGGTCCCCGGGACGGGGCGGGCCCCCTTCAGCGTGATCCAGCCCGTCGGGAGGCGCGGCGCCCCGCGCCGGCAGGCCTCAAGACGCGCCCGCGAGAACGAGAGGACGACGCACCTCTCGAGGACCCCGAGCGCCTCGAGCTCCCCGGCGAGCCGCCGTCCAACCTCGGGGTCGAGGAACCGGTCGCTCTTCAGCTCGAGAGCGAGCCCCCGGTCAGAGGGGAGGAGGGCGCAGAGCTCGGCGAGGGTCGGGATCCGCTCCGAGTCGAACTCCGCCCGCCGGCAGCAGGCGGACAGGGCCTTCAGCTCCGCGAGGCTCTTCGCTTCGACGAGCCCCGTTCCGTCCGTCGTCCTCTCGAGCGTGGCGTCGTGGATGCAGACGAAGACGCCGTCGGCCGAGAGCCAGAGGTCGGTCTCGAGGACGTCCGCGCCATCCTCGAGCGCCCGCCGGAACGACGCGAGCGTGTTCTCCGGGCAGGCCACCCGGTTCCCGCGGTGCGCCATCACGTACGGCCGGACGCGCCCGGGAAGCGCGAGCGAGAGACCGGGCCTTGCGGCGCCGCGACCGGGAGGCGGGACGTCCATCCGCCCGCGATTCTGGCAGTTCCCGGGGCGGCCCGGCGCAGGCCCGGGGTCGGCTAGACTTTCGGCCTCGTGAGCGTCGGCGGACCTCTCCCGCGCCGGATCGTCCTCGCGGCGGCCCTCGCGCTGACCGCCGGCTGCTCCCGCGAGCCCGCCCGCCCGGCGCCCCCTCCGGAGCGGCCGGCCCTGCTCCTCGTCACGCTCGACACGACGCGCGCCGACGCGCTCGCGCCCGAGGAGAAGACCGGCGCGACGCCGGCCTTCGCCGCGCTCGCCGCGCGAGGCCTCCGCTTCGCCCAGGCCTACGCGACGGCGCCGACGACGCTCCCCTCCCACGCCTCGATGCTCTCCGGGCTCTACCCGGCGGGGCACGGCGTGCACGAGAACGGGAGACGCCTCCCGGACCACGTTCCGCTCGTGACCGAGCGTCTGCGCGAGCTCGGCTACGCCACGGCCGCGTTCGTCTCGGGCTATCCGCTCGAGAGCCCGTTCGGCCTCGCCCGCGGGTTCGACCTCTACGACGACGAGATCGGCGACGGACGGGTCGAGCGCTCCGCCCGCGAGACGACCGACCGCGCGCTCGCCTGGCTCGCGCGGGCCGAGACGCGGCCGCGCTTCCTCTGGGTCCACTACTACGACCCGCACGAGCCGTACGCACCGCCCGAGCCGTTCCGCAGCCGATTCCCCCACGACCCGTACCTCGGCGAGATCGCCGCGATGGACCAGGAGCTCGGACGCCTCGTCGCCGCGTTCGAGGCGGCCGCGGGAGGGCGCGGGGCGGGGATCGTCGTCGCCGCCGACCACGGCGAGGGGCGCGGCGACCACGGGGAGATGCTGCACGGGAACCTCCTCTACCAGGGGGTGATGCGCGTGCCGCTCGTCGTCGCCGGCGCCGGTGTCGAGACGGGGACGCGCGGCGACCCGGTCAGCCTCCGCCAGGTCCGGGCGACGCTCCTCGGGCTCGCGGGCGATCCGGCGGACGGCACGCTCCTCGCCTCGGGAGGCGCCCCGGTCCTCGGCGAGGCGATGCAGCCGTACCTCAACTACCGCTGGCAGCCGCAGGTGATGGGCGTCGCGGGACGGCAGAAGCTGATCCGCTCCGGCCGGCTCGAGCTCTACGACGTCTTCGCCGACCCGGTGGAGGCGCACGACCTCGCGGGAACCGTCCCGCCGGACCGGGCCCTGGCCCGGGCCGTCGCGGAGTACCCGCTGCCGGGCGCCTCGCCCGCCACCTCCGCGCCGCCGGCCGGCGAGGAGGAGCGTCGCCGGCTCGCGAGCCTCGGCTACCTCGTCTCGGGGGAGGCGCCGGGAGCCGTGCCCGAGGGCGCGCCCCGCGCGGCGGAGATGACGCCCCTCTTCGCCGACCTCGACGCCGCCGCGCACGCCTTCGCTCGCGGCGACTACGCTCGTGCCGCGGGGCGCTTCGAGCGCGTCCTCGCGCGCGACGGCGGCAACCTGATGGCCGCCGTCCAGCTCGCGGCCTGCCGGTCGCTCCTCGGCCAGGAGGGAGAGGCGCTCGCGGTCTTCGCCCGGGCGCGCCGGATCGACCCCCGATCGGTCGAGGTCCGCCACTACCTCGGCCTTCACCACCTGAAGTACGGACAGGTCGAGCGCGCGGGGCCGCTCCTCGAGGCGGTCCTCGAATCGCAGCCCGACCGCCTCGCCGCGATCGAGGGGCTCGCCCAGGTGCGCGCCCGGGAGGGACGCCTCGGAGAGGCGGCGGCGCTCCTCGAGCGGGCCGTCCCGCTCTCCGGCGACCCGGGAACGCGCCTCGTCGAGGCCGGCCTCCTCCGGATGCGGCTCGGCGAGACCGGTCCGGCCCTCGCCGCGCTCGAGCGGGCGCGCACCCTCCAGCGGGAGTCGTTCCGGCGGCACCTCGAGCTCGGTGTCCTCCTCCTCGCCGCCGGGCGGCTCGAGGAGGCCCGCGACGCGCTCGACCGTGTCCCCTCCGGCCACCCCGCCGCCCCGATGGCGCTCTTCAAGAGGGCCCAGGTGGGCGCCCTCCTCGGCGGT